>JAATES010000029.1 GCA_015655615.1 Actinomycetales bacterium | reverse complement strand
GGCGAGGTCTCGGTGGTCGCCAGCGATGACGGGGTGAACGCCTCCGGTGACGTGCCCGGAACGGCCGCGACGGAGACTTCAGCGGCTGCCTCAGATGCCGATGCGCAACAGCCGGTTGCCGGAGGCCCTGGTGGCGGCGGTCAGGGAGGCGGCGGTCAGGGAGGCGGCGGTCAGGGAGGCGGCGCCGAGTCGGATGGCGGCCAGACGGTGGTCGTCACTGGCGGCACCCTCTCCGTCAACGCCGAGGGCGACGGCATCGACTCCAATGGGTCGCTCACGATCTCCGGCGGGGTGGTCGTCGTGGACGGGCCCACGGGCAGCGGAAACGGCGCGCTGGACGCCAACGGTGCCGTGACCGTGACCGGTGGCACGCTCTCCGCTGTGGGAAGCTCGGGCATGGCGGTCGGCCCCGGGGACGATTCGACGCAGGGGTGGATCATGGCCTCGTTCGATTCGGCCGGGGCAGTTGGTGAGGCCGTGACGATCGCCGACGAGGACGGAACGGTGGTGGCCACGTTCGCGCCGCTGAAGGCGTTCCAGTCGGTGGTGTACTCCTCCGCCGACATCGTCGAGGGGGCGTCCTACACCGTCACTGTGGGAGACGCCTCGACCACCGTCACGGAAGGAGAGGCCGCTGGCGGAATGGGGGGCGGCGCCCGGTAGCGACTAGGCCCCATGGTCCGGGCCTCGGCACCGTCGCGATCAGGGCACCTTGGTAAGGTCTAGGGCATGTGCGGAATTGTGGGCTATGCAGGTCCGGCCGGTTCCATCTCGGACGTCAGTGAGAGGCCATTGTCGGTGGTGCTCGAAGGTCTTCGCCGGCTGGAGTACCGAGGCTACGACTCAGCGGGTGTGGCCGTGGTTGCTCCGGGGGCCTCTCAGGTGTCCTCCCGCAAGAAGGCCGGCAAGCTCTCCAACCTCGTCGAGCTGCTGGCCGCTGAGCCGGTCCCCGTCGCCACAGCCGCCATCGGCCATACGCGATGGGCGACGCACGGTGGGCCCACGGACGCCAATGCGCACCCGCACCTGGCCGACGACGGCAAGCTGGCCGTGATCCACAACGGGATCATCGAGAACTTCGCCGCGCTGCGCGACGAGTTCATCGCGGAGGGCGTGCGATTCCTGTCCCAGACCGACACCGAGGTGGCAGCCCACCTGCTGGCACGCGAATATCGCAGCTCGGGCGATCTCGCGGCAGCGATGCGGGCCACGGCTCAACTGCTCGAGGGCACCTTCACCCTGCTGGCTGTGCACTCCGACCTGCCGGGCACGGTGGTCGGGGCACGCCATGACTCCCCCCTGGTGGTCGGCCTGGGGCAGGGGGAGAACTTCCTGGGCTCCGACGTGGCGGCGTTCGTCTCGGAGACCCGCGTGGCGCTGGAGCTGGGGCAGGACCAGGTCGTGACCATCACGGCCGACGAGGTCGTCGTGACCGACTTCGAGGGCCGCATCGTCACGCCGACGACGTTCACCGTCGACTGGGATGCCAGTGCCGCGGAGAAGGGCGGCTTCCGCACGTTCATGGACAAGGAGATCCACGATCAGCCGCAGGCCGTGGCGGAGACCCTGCTGGGCCGCACCGATGCGGCGGGCCGGCTCACGCTGGATGAGCTGCGCATCGACGAGTCGGTGTTGCGCGCTGTCGACAAGATCGTGGTCATCGCGTGCGGTACGGCAGCCTATGCCGGGCACGTCGCGAAGTACGCGATCGAGCACTGGTGCCGGATTCCGGTCGAGGTCGAGCTCGCCCACGAGTTCCGATACCGCGACCCGGTGCTCAGTGAGAAGACGCTGGTGGTCGCGATCACGCAGTCGGGCGAGACCATGGACACGCTGATGGCCGTCCGCCACGCCCGGGAGCAGGGCGCCCGGGTGCTGTCCATCGTCAACACCCACGGTTCGACCATCCCGCGCGAATCCGACGCGGTCCTGTACACGCATGCGGGCCCGGAGATCGCCGTGGCGTCGACCAAGGCCTTCCTGGCGCAGATCACCGCCACCTACCTGCTGGGTCTCTACCTGGCCCAGGTCCGCGGCACCAAGTTCCCCGACGAGATCGCCGAGGTGCTCACCGAGCTCAAGGCGATGCCCGCGAAGATCCAGCGGGTGATCGACAACGGTGAGCGGGTCCGGGTGATCGCGCGGTGGATGGACTCGCGATCGGTCCTGTTCCTGGGTCGCCATGTCGGCTTCCCGGTGGCGATGGAGGGCGCGCTCAAGCTCAAGGAGCTCGCGTACATCCACGCCGAGGGCTTTGCTGCCGGGGAGATCAAACACGGCCCGATCGCCCTGGTGGAGCCCGGGCTGCCGGTGTTCGTCATCGTGCCGTCGCCGCGGAGCCGGGACTCGTTGCATTCGAAGGTGATCTCCAACATCCAGGAGATCCGGGCGCGGGGGGCCCGGACGCTCGTCATCGCCGAGGAAGGCGACGAGGACGTGCTGCCCTATGCGGACGAGGTCTTCTGGGTGCCTCAGACGCCCACCCTGCTCGCGCCCTTGGTCACCGTGGTCCCCTTGCAGATCTTCGCGTGCGAGCTTGCGAGCGCTCGCGGACTGGATGTCGATCAGCCCCGCAACCTCGCGAAGTCCGTCACGGTGGAGTGACGGCCTGCAGGACGGGGGAAGTCACGTGATCATCGGGGTCGGAGTCGACGTGGTGGACGTCGAGCGGTTCGCGCGCGCCCTGGAGCGTGCGGTGAGCCTGCGGGCCAAGCTGTTCACCCCGGACGAGAGAGACCTGCCGATGCAGTCCCTGGCGGCGAGGTTCGCGGCCAAGGAGGCGGTGGCCAAGGCGCTCGGCGCTCCGGGCGACCTGCGCTGGCACGACGTGACCATCCACCGCACGTCGGGGCGTGCGGCGACCTTGGAGACCTCGGGCACGGTGGCCGCCCGTGCCGCCGCCCTGGGGGTCGCGCGGTGGCATCTGAGCCTGTCGCACGACGGCGGGGTGGCCATGGCGTTCGTCGTGGCCGAAGGGGTGGTCGCATGATTTCCGGGTATGTGGCCGAGGAGGTCCGGGCGGCGGAGGCTCCGTTTCTGGCGTCCGGCGAACCGCTGATGGAGCGCGCGGCGATGGCCATCACGCTGGCTGCGGTTCGACTGCTGCGCGGCCCGGGTAGCGGGCATCCGCTCGAGCGGCGGCACGTGGTCGTGGCGCAGCGGCGTTCGACGGTGGCGGGTAGCACCGTGCTCGTGCTGGCGGGTGCCGGGAACAACGGCGGTGACGCGCTGTGGGCGGGAGCGTCGCTCGCACGGCGCGGAGTACGAGTCGTCGCATTGCTGAC
Source organism: Actinomycetales bacterium (assembly GCA_015655615.1). GTDB lineage: Bacteria > Actinomycetota > Actinomycetes > Actinomycetales > Cellulomonadaceae > Rarobacter. The sequence continues at coordinate 4,559 of JAATES010000029.1, read as the reverse complement.
GGCCGAACGCCACCATGTGACGGCGGCCTCGGCGTTGTCGCACGCCGGTGGCCGAATCGAGCGGCTGACCTCGGACAATGCCGAGTCCTGGGCGAGCCGGGCGGCCGCAGTCGACTTGATCATCGACGGGGTGCTCGGTACGGGCGCGGTGGCGTCGCCCGGGCTGCGCGGCCCTGTTCGGCAGGTGGTCCTCGCCTTGGGCCGGCGGGCAGCGGGGGGCGTGCGCAGGCCGCGCATGCTGGCTGTGGACCTGCCGTCGGGAGTGCAGGTCGACGACGGAACGGTCCCCGATCCCGAGGCCACGGTCCGGGCCGACGCGACAGTGACTCTCGGGGCCATGAAGGCCGGCCTGCTGCTCGACCCCGCGGCAGCCTTCGCCGGGACGGTGGAGGTGGCCGATATCGGCATCTCCGGACCGCTGGCAAGCCGTGAGCCTCGGGTGCGACGTCTCGGCGCCGGCGATCTGAGGCGCCTCGGTCTGCTGGCGGAACCTGCGCGCGACAGCCAGAAATACCGTCGTGGCGTGCTCGGATTGGTCGCCGGTACCAACGCCTTTCCGGGGGCGGCAGTGCTGGCCGCCTCGGGTGCCGCCGGCATGGGGGCCGGCATGGTGCGTTACCTGGGCCCGTGGCGCGTGGCGCGGGCGGTCCTCGCACAGCGACCGGAGGTGGTGGCGGTGGGGGGACAGGTGCAGGCCTGGGCGATCGGCTCCGGCTGCGGCCCGTGGGACGAGGCCGCGATCACCCGGGCGCAGGCAGCTCAGTTGTCGGGCATGGGAGCTCTTCCCGCCGCCTCGCATCCGGTCGACGAGCAGTTGGCCCATGCCCTGCACGCCATCGCACAGGCAGTGGGCAGTCCCGGCACGGGTCTTGCGGAGGCCGCCACCCCGGTGCCGACGGTCGTCGATGCCGGGGCCTTGGCGTTGCTGCCCCGGCGGGTACCCGCCACGGTGGTGCTGACACCCCACGCCGGCGAGCTGGCACGGTTGCTCACCACCCACGGTCTGGACGTGACGCGCGACGCGGTGGAGGCTGAGCCGTGGCGATGGGCCCGGGAGGCCCACGAGCTCACCGGAGCCACTGTGCTGCTCAAGGGAGCGATAACAGTCGTGGTGGGGCCAGACGGGTGCTGGTCGCAGCAGGACGGGACGGCCTGGCTGGCGAGTGCGGGATCGGGTGACGTCCTGGCGGGCATCCTGGGCTCGTTGCTCGCGCAGCATGCCGAGGAGGTGCTGGCCGATCCGGCTCGGACGGCCTCAGTGGCCGCCGCTGCCGCGCTGATCCACGGCCGGGCGGGACGCCGGGCCAGTCAGGGTGGCCCCTTGCCGGCTCTGGCGGTGGCCCATGCCGTTGCTCCGACGGTCGCCGATCTGTTGCGGTCGCACTGACCTCAGTGCCAGACGACCTTCCTGTCCAGGTCTCGCGTTGACCGGTGGTCCTGGATCGGGGGGCATGGAACAGAGCCATGGAAGTGCAGACACGGTGGGATGATGGAGGAACTATGAGCGACGATGTCCACTCTCTTGCCGCTGCGGTCCCCGATCCTGACGTGGACAGGCCCGCCATCGGGAACTCTGCCGTGCTGACCACTGCGGGTGCGCAGGCGGAGTACTACCCGGCGCGTGCCCGGGTGGATCTGGGGGCGCTGCGCGCGAACATCGCGACGGTGCAGTCCTTCGCGCCCCGTTCCGAGCTGATGGCGATCGTGAAGGCGGATGCCTACGGGCACGGCCTGGTGCCCTGCGCTCACGCAGCGGTGGCGGGCGGGGCCAGCTGGCTGGGCGTGGCCCAGGTCAGCGAGGCGCTCGCACTGCGGGCCGCGGGAGTGTCGGCCCCCTTGCTCAGCTGGCTCTATGGGCCGCACGCGCCGTTCGACTCTCTGCTCGCGGCCGACATCGATCTCTCGGTCGCATCGCCCGACGCGCTTGGCCATGTGGTCGCCGCGGCGCGCCGCCGTGGCCGGGCCGCAAGGATCCACGTCAAGGTCGACACCGGGCTCGGTCGCAATGGTGTGAGCCCCCTGCAACTGGGGGACTTCGTGAATCGGGTGGGCCGGGCCGTGAGCGAGGGCGCGGTCGAGGTGATCGGCGTCTGGTCCCATCTGGCCTTTGCCGACGAGCCCGGGCACCCGACCATCCATCGGCAGTGCGACGCCTTGGACGACGCAGTGCGGGCACTCGAGGCGGTGGGCGCCGAGCCGCAGCTCCGGCACATTGCAGCCTCCTCAGCGACGCTGACCGATCCGCGTACCCATTACGACCTGGTTCGACCGGGGGTGGCGCTCTACGGGTTGACGCCGGCACCACGGGTTGCCTCTGCAGAGCAGTGGGGTCTCCGTCCGGTGATGGCGCTGGAGGCCGACTTCGTGACGGTCAAACCCGTGCAGGCCGGGCAGGGAGTGTCCTACGGTCACCACTATGTGGTCGGGCAGGACAGCGTGCTCGGAGTGGTTCCCGTGGGCTACGCCGATGGGATCCCGCGGCACGCCTCCGGTCAGCGCACGGGCGAGGGCACGACCCTGGGTGCGCCGGTGCTGATCGGCGGACCGCGCGCTCGTCGCTCGGCCATCGCCGGACGGGTGTGCATGGATCAGTTCGTGGTGGACCTCGGTCCCCAGGCATCGGAGAAGTCCGGAGACACCGTGGTGCTCTTCGGCGACCCCGCGCGAGGTGAGCCGTCGGCTCAGGAGTGGGCCGACGCGGCGGGCACCATCAATTATGAGATCACCACGCGCCTGGGTGTGCGGGTGCCGCGCGAGTATGTCGGGAGTCTTCGATGACGGACGGGGCCGTGACGGCGGAGCAGACGGTACCCTCGGCGGCGGATATGCGTGATGTCGGAATCCGGCTGGCCGCGCTGCTCCGGCCCGGCGACCTGGTGGTGCTCACCGGGCCGCTGGGGGCGGGGAAGACGACGTTGACCCAGGGAATCGCGGCAGGGCTGCAGGTGCGCGGCCCGGTCGTGTCCCCCACGTTCACGATCGCCCGGGAGTACCCCTCCTTGGCACACGGTCCAGCCCTGGTCCATGTGGACGCCTACCGCCTGGGTTCGCTCGACGACCTCGACGCGCTCGACCTGGACTCGTCCTTGGAGTCGGCTGTCACCGTCATCGAATGGGGCGAGGGCCTGGCCGAGGTGCTCAGCGAAAACCGTCTCGAGGTGAGGATCGAACGCCCTCGAGGGGAAACGCCAGGTGTGGCGGGGAGTGAAGGGGTGCCGGAGCAGGAGGATCAGGAGGTTCCTCGGACGGTGACACTGCGCCCGGTGGGCAGACGATGGTCGGGCGCGCTCCTCGCGTGGGCTCCTGCTGCGGATAGTGTGACAGGGTGACTGTTCTTGCCCTGGACACCTCGGGTGGCATCGCCGTGTCCGTGCTCGTTCCCGGTCGTGCCGCCCATACGGTGCGGGTCGCCCAGGACCGTCAGCATGCGGAATTACTGGCTCCGCTGATCGCCGAGGCACTGTCCGCTCAGGAAGCCGTGGCCGACGACGTGTCGACGGTGGTGGTGGGCACAGGCCCAGCTCCTTTCACGGGCTTGCGTGCCGGGATCGTCGCCGCGCGGACATTCGCCTTCGCTCGACGCATCCCCATCTGGGGGGTACCTTCGCTCGATGCGCTGGCACAGCAGGCTGTCCTGCGGGGTTTCGCCTCGGACCACCGCACTCTCGTTGTGCTGACCGACGCTCGCAGACGGGAGGTGTACTGGGCGCGTTACGACGCGATGGCGCCAGGGGAGTCGGACCAGGTCTCGGGTGCAGGCACCCTGCCCGGACGCTCGGCTCCGTCGGGCGTCGCGAGGTTGCTCTCGGGCCCGGAGGTGGCGCGTCCGCAGTCCCTCATCGAGACCGGGGTTCTCAGCGACGCCGTGGTGGTCGCTGCAGGACGGATCGCCGCCGTGGAGGTCGCGGGGATCAGCCTGGCCAGCGAGGACCTCTGGGTCGATCCGGCAGTGCTGGCCGAGATCGCTCAGGAGCGGCACACGAAGGAAGTGCCGCTGCCGACCGAGCCGCTCTATCTGCGCAGACCGGATGCCCAGGTGCCGTCGCCAGCCAGGCGGGCGTTGTGACGGTGGACGTACGGCCGATGCGGGCAGGAGACCTGGATAGCGTGCTGCAGTTGGAGGGCGAGCTCTTCGGCGCGGGTGCCTGGTCCTACGGCATGCTCGCCGAGGAGCTGGGGGGACCCGGACGGTGGTACATCGTCGCGACACTCCGGTCCGCCGGGTCGATCGGGCCTGCACCGGTGATCGGCTATGCCGGACTCTGGTTCGACGGCGAGGCCGCGCAGATCATGACCATCGGGGTCACGGCCGCGCATCAGAAGACCGGCGTGGGGGCCAGCTTGCTCGACGCGCTGATCGGGCATGCCCGCGCCCTGCAGGCCGAATGCGTCCTCCTGGAGGTCGCGGTCACCAACGAGCCCGCACTGGCCATGTATGAGAAGTTCGGCTTCGAACGGCTGGGGATTCGGCGCCGCTACTACCAGCCGGAAGACGTGGACGCCTACACGATGCGGCTGCCGCTGCAGTGAAGCATCCTGACTCGATGTGCGTACTCGTG
>JAATES010000021.1 GCA_015655615.1 Actinomycetales bacterium | reverse complement strand
GCGCCCTCGCGAGGCACGCGTGCTGGACATGTTCCCGCAGAGCCCGCACTACGAGGTCATGGTCCTGCTCGAACGCGCGTGACCGTGATCACTGGCGTTCACCCCGCAGCCAGCCTGCCAGCCTGTCCGGCCGGCTCCCGGGTGGAGGCTCTCGGGTGGATTGCCCCGGCTCCCGGGTGGAATAGCCCGCCGGTGTGCGCCGTTGCCACCACAGTGGCTTCCGGCGCACGGCGACCGGGACCGGCCACCACCACTGAGCAGCCACGTAGCAAGGATCACGATCATCACCCTCTTCTCACCCGTCACGCTCGGGTCCCTCGCCCTGTCCAACCGGCTCGTCCTGGCGCCGCTGACTCGTAGGCGGGCACGGGCCGACGGCGTTCCCACCCCCGTCATGGCCGAGTACTACTCCCAGCGGGCGACGCTGGGGCTGCTGATCTCCGAGGGCGTGTACCCCTCCGCCGAGTCGCGCGCCTACCCCGGCCAGCCGGGCATCGTCACGGACGAGCAGGCCGAGGGCTGGCGCAGCGTGACCTCCGCCGTGCACGCCGCCGGTGGCTTGATCGTCGCGCAGCTCATGCACAGCGGCCGAGTCTCGCACCCGCTGGTGACCGGCACGGACCGGATCGTCGCACCGAGCGCGATCGCCATCGAGGGTGAGGTGCGCCTCCCCGACCAGAAGGTGCCCTTCGCCGTGCCCCACGCTCTGACGATCGCCGAGCTGTCCGTGGTCCGGGACGAGTTCGTCGCGGCTGCACGACGCGCCGTCGATGCCGGATTCGACGGCGTGGAATTGCACAGTGCGAACGGCTACCTGCTCCACCAGTTCCTGTCGCCGTTCTCCAACCGGCGCACCGATGAGTACGGCGGCTCGCCGCAGAATCGCGCCCGCTTCGGCATCGAGGTCGCCACGGCGGTGGCCGCCGAGCTGGGCGGTGACCGCGTCGGCATCCGCATCTCACCGGAGCACAACATCCAGGACGTCCGGGAGACGGACCCCGCCGATGTCCGCGCCACCTATGACGCCCTGGTCGACGGCCTCGCCCCGCTGAACCTGGCCTACCTCAGCGTGCTGCATCGCGACCTGGCGGGTGACCTCGTCCAAGAGCTGCGCGGACGGTTCGGCGGCCCGGTGCTGCTCAACTCCGGCTTCGGCGTCGTCACCGATCGCGCCGAGGCGCGGCGACTGATCGACTCCGGGCTGGGCGATGCAGTGGTCGTCGGCCGGGCCGCCCTCGCGAACCCCGACCTGGTCGCGCGCTGGCAGAGCGACGCCGCGGAGAACCCCAGCCGCCCTGAGACCTTCTACACCCCTGGGCCCGAGGGCTACACGGATTACCCGGTCCTGCCGTCCGGTCAGCCGGAGTAGGACCGACCGGGTCCGCGGATTCGGCCGGAGTAGGACCGGGCGGCCGGGTCCGCGGCTTCGGCTCGGCCCTCAGCCGGCGACGGTCAGCCCCACCTGGTCGGCCAGCAGCGGCGCCAGGAGCGCAAGCTGCGTGCCATCGATCGTGGCCCCTGCCAGGTTCGCGACACCGGCGATCTCGCGGAAGTCCAGGCCACGCAGGTCGACGTCGGCCAACGTCGCCCGCTGAACGTCGAGCCTGCCGACCCTGGTGCCTGCGAACGACACGCGGTGCAGTTCTGCCCCGCCGAGGTCGAGCTCATCGATCGTGCAGTCGGTCAGCGCCACGTCCCATAGGGCCGCACCGCGCAGGTTGACGTACCCCAGCCTGCACTGCGACAGCTGGACCGACTGCCACTTCGCCTCGTACATCTCTGCAGAGCCCAGCCGCGACGCCTCGATGGTCACGTCCCGCCAGCCCCCGCGCACCGCAGCGAACACAGGCACGTTGAGCCCTTCGATGACGGTGTCCGCCACGGTCGTCCCGCGCCAGGTCGCCTTGGCAGCAGAGACCCCGGCCAGGCGGCATTCCCGCACCGAGGCGCCGCTGAGGTCGAGGTGATCCAGCTCAATCCCCTCGATGAGCAGACCGTCCAGGTCACTCGACGGTTCCAGGTCGGAGAGCAGACCCTCCGAGAGGTCGGGCAAGACGATCGGCGCCAGGCGCGGTGCCCCTGATCGGCGCGGGGCTGACGGGGAACGGCGAGGACGCGGGGTGGGGGACATGGCCTCTTCCTATCACCCGACTCTGACGGAAGAGCCCGGGCGCCCCACGACCAGGGCTGGCGTTCCCCCAGGCACTCAGAGTCGTATCAAGGATTTGACGACCCGTCGCTCGTCCATGGCGGCGTAGGCATCCGCGATGTCCTCGAGGCCGAACTCCTGCGTGAAGACCCGGCCCGGGTCGATCGCACCCGACAGGACGTCCGGCAGCAGTTCGGGGATGTAGTGGTGGGCTGGGGCCATTCCCCCGCCCACCGTGATGTTGCGTGCGAAGAGCTGTCCGACCGGAAGCTGCGGGCCGCCTGCGGGAACACCGACGAATCCCACCCGTCCCCCGCCCCGCACCACACCCAGGGCCTGCGCCATCGACTGTTCCGTTCCCACGCACTCGCAGGCGGAATCGGCAAGGTTCCCGCCCAGCAGTTCCTTCACCGCCGCTATCCCCGTGTCGCCGCGTGATGCGACGACATCGGTCGCACCGAACTCCCGTGCCAGCGCAGCGCGATCGTCGTGGCGGCTCATCGCGATGATGCGGGTGGCTCCCAGCCGGGCGGCGGCAAGCACGGCGCACAGCCCCACGGCCCCGTCCCCTACGACGACCACGGTGGTGCCGGGACCGACCCCTGCGCTCACTGCCGCGTGGTGGCCGGTGGACATGACGTCCGCCAGGGTCAGGAGGCTCGGGATCCGAGCGGGGTCGACCGGTTCTGGCACGACGACAAGCGAGCTGTCGGCCAGCGGGATCCTGGCGAACTCGCCCTGAGCACCATCCAGCTGCCGACCCTCCTTGTCCGTACCGCCCACGACCGTGACCTGATCGCAGGCCGACTCGGCACCGTGCCGACAGGCCTGGCAGGTGCCATCACTCAGGGAGAACGGCGCGATGACGAAGTCGCCGGGGAGCAGGGAGGCCACCGCCGATCCGACGGCCTCGACCACCCCGACCAGCTCGTGCCCGATCGGGTGCGGGGCCGCCAAAGGCCGGATCCCGCGATAGTCCCAGAGGTCGGACCCGCAGACGCAGCTCGCCACCACTCTCACGACCGCGTCGCCTGGGTCCAGAACTCGGGGGCGCGGCCGCTCCTCAAGACGGATGTCCTGTGGACCGTGAATGACCGTGGTGCGCATCGAGCTCCTCCTCATACTGTGATCTACAACGCTACGCCCGCCCCTTGGAGAAGAGGGCAATCCGGTCCACAATGGAGGTGGAGGGGTCCACAGGATGGGTCGCGCGCTGGTGCGCTCATCCGAGATGAGGGAGACCGCCATGACCCAGACACCGACCCACACCGACCCCAACCCGTATGCGGACCTCGAGTACGCGGCGAAGGTCGCGGACGCGCTCAAGCCGCAGACTCCCGAGGCCCCGGTGATCATCGCCAATCAGGAGACCCCGGCCGGTGCCGGACTGTTCCACGTGAACGTCAACGTCCTCAACAAGGAAACGCTGGAAGACGCGATCGAGAACCCCGACAAGTACCCGAATCTCACCGTCCGGGTCTCGGGCTACGCGGTCAACTTCGTCAAGCTCACCAAGGAGCAGCAGCTCGACGTGCTGAACCGCACATTCCACAGCCACTCCTGACCGCGCCGCAGGCCCGCCGTCCGGTCCAGGCGGGTCTGCGACAGCGTGCCGGTCCGTCAGTCCGTCAGCACGAGTCCACGCGCCAGCGGGACCCCCGGCCGGTAGGCGAGGTGCCGGTAGTCGGGGGCGTCCAGCACGCAGAGGTGCGCGAGCGATCCAGGGCCCAGCCACCCCACATCCTGGCGGCGCAGCGCCAAGGCCCCGCCCCTGGTGGCCGACCACACCGCCTCGGCTGCGCTCATGCCCAGTTCCCGCACCGCGAGCGAGATCACCCAGGGCATCGAGGAGGAGTAACACGTCCCCGGGTTGCAGTCCGTGGCCAGCGCCACGACAGCCCCGGCCTCAAGGAAGCGTTGGGAATCCGGGTACGGCATCCTGGTCGAGTACTCGACCCCCGGCAGCAACGTCGCTACCGTGCCGCGATCTGAGCCCTCCGCGGCGGGTCGCCCGTCGTCCTGCGACATCGGCGCCGTCGCCGCCAGGGCCTCGATGTCCTCGTCCGTCACGAACGTGCAATGGTCCACGCTCGCCGCACCCAACTCCACCGCGAGCTGCACGCCGGGTCCGTGGCCCAGCTGGTTGCCGTGGACTCGCAGACCGAGCCCGGCCTGCGCCGCCGCGACCAGGATCGCCCTGGCCTCGTCCGCGTCGAAGGCGACGGGCGAGTGCGGTTCGCAGAAGACGTCGGCCCACCGGGCGTGGGGTGCGCAGGCCGCGAGCATGGGACCGCACACCGACTCCACATAGACATCGCGCTGCACTCCGCCAGGCACGACGTGCGCCCCCAAGTACGTGGTCTCCTCGGTGACCTCGCGCGCCAGCCGCAGCAGGCGCGCCTCCTGGCCGACCTCCAGGCCGTAGCCGCTCTTGATCTCCATCGTCGTCGTGCCCTGCGCCGCGGCCTCGTCCCGCAGCGATCGCAGTCCCGCGCGCAGGGCCTCGTCCGAGGCCTGCCTCGTCGCCTCGACCGTCACGGAGATCCCGCCGCCCGTGTACGGGCTTCCGGTCATCCGTGCCTCGAACTCCACGGCACGGTCACCAGCGAAGACCAGGTGCGTGTGGGAATCCACAAAGCCCGGGACCACCGCCGCACCGCCCAGGTCCATCGAGCGGTCGGCAGGCGGGGCGGCCTGCCGCGGTCCGGACCAGACGATGTGCCTGCCGGACACGATCAGCGCCGCATCCGCCATGGTCCCCAGCCGGGCCTCCGCCGCCGGCAACCCGAACACGCCCAGCGGACTCATGCCCGGTCGGGGCGTGGGATCGTTCGTGACCAGCTGCCCGATCCCCGTCACCAGCAGGCTCATGCGGCCACCTCCTCCCGGACCGCCGTCACGGCGTCCCGCAGCATCGTGCCGACATCGCCGAGTAGGTGCCGTCCCTCCGTGACGACCACCCTGCCCCCGTGGACGACCGTACGGACATCCGCCGCCGAGGCGGTCAGCACCATGCGGTCCAGGGCCGAGCCCGCGGTGCGCACCGAGTCGGTCTGCACTTCGACCAGATCTGCTCGGCATCCCACGGCGATCCTGCCGTCCAGGGCGTTGCCCAGCGACGCCTGCCCCTCGGAGGTCAGCGCCGCCAGCAGGACGGAGGGGTCGAAGACCTCCCTCGCCTGGGCGGCGAGACGTTCGTGCATCTCCATACTCCGAGCATCCGCCAGCAGGTCCACCACCGCATGCTGGTCCGAGCCCACCGCCAGGCGGCAACCGGCCGCACGCAGCCGCGCCATGGGGGCCAG
>JAATES010000019.1 GCA_015655615.1 Actinomycetales bacterium | reverse complement strand
CCCGATCCCTTGAACGTCACCCCGACGGAGTCGATCACCTTGCGCAGGCGCCCCGAGCACTCCGGGCAGACGGTGAGCGCCTCGTCGGTGAAGGACTGGCGTAGTTCGAACCGATGCCCGCAGACGGTGCAGGCGTAGGCATAGACGGGCATGAATCCTCCGGGACGCGGCGAGTGGTCTCGCGGTCGAGGAGCTGGACACTGCTGTGCTCTGGCACTCGACGGCGGCAACTGACCATTCTACGCCGATGGCCTGGTGAGCCAGTACCACTCCTGCGGCGTCGCGACGCCGTCCACTGGACGGTCATGGTCCTCCTGCGGCAGCGGATGCGTCGTCGCGTCGTAGACCTCATCGGGGAACACCATCGCGATGACCTTCACCCCCGGTCGCACATGGCCCAGCGCGCGGTCGTACCACCCGCCGCCGTGGCCGAGTCGCGACCCTGCGGTGTCGACAGCCAGGGCCGGGACGATCACGGCGTCCGCCTGCGCGATCGCGTCGATGCCCAAGGCTTCCCCCGAGGGCTCCGGGGGGCGTCCCGGAGCCCGTTGCACGAGGTCGTCCAGGCCCCGGAAGCAAGCCCACTGCCGTTGGAGGCCGGTTCCCAGGACCGGAAACAGGATCTGCTTCCCCGCAGCGTGCAGCTTCTCCAGCGCCAGATTGGTATGAGGCTCGAAGCGCCGGGCGGCATACAGGGCGACGGTCCGTGCCTCGCGGACGTCCGGGATGGCCCCCAGGATGATCGCGAAACCCGCCGCGGCATCGGAACGCCGCCGTTCAGAACGGGTCTCGCGCTGCGCCAGGATCGCAGCGCGCAGCGACGCCTTGGCGTCCTCCGGTTCGAGACCGAGGAGATCAGGGTGGGGCTGGCTGTCGCTGGTCATACCTCGATTCTTGCAAAGAAGACACGCTGCGGATAGTTCATCCCTCTGCGGGTGCAAGCGAGTTTCGGCTAGCCTCGGGCCATGAGCATCTCCAAAGCCGTGATTCCCGTAGCAGGCCTCGGAACTCGATTCCTCCCGGCCACCAAGACCACTCCGAAGGAGATGCTGCCGGTCGTCGACAAGCCGGCCATCGAATACGTGGTGGAGGAGGCTGCAGCGGCAGGTCTCCACGACGTCCTGCTGGTCACGGGGCGCACCAAGCGTGCGGTCGAGGACTACTTCGATGTCGCGCCGGAACTCGAGCAGGCATTGGAGGCCAAGGGCGACCTCGACCGCCTCGCGGCGGTACGTCAGCCGACGGAACTGGCCGATCTGTTCTTCGTGCGTCAGGGTGAGCCGCGCGGACTCGGGCACGCCGTGCTCTGCGCCAAGGCACACGTCGGCGACCATCATTTCGCCGTGCTGCTCGGTGATGACCTGATAGACGCCCGGGACCCGATCTTGCCCGCCATGATCGCGCTGGCCGAGCGCACGGGCGGTTCGGTGGTCGCATTGCTGGAGGTGCCCGACGACCAGATCCATCTGTACGGGTCGGCGCAGGTGCAGCGGGTGACCTCAGAGGTCGGTGCCGGACTGGCCAGTGGCAGCGTGCCCATCGAGCCCGCGGATGTGGTCCTGGTCACTGGCCTGGTCGAGAAGCCGGCCGCCGAAGACGCTCCCAGCAACCTCGCGGTGATCGGGCGGTATGTCCTCAGCCCCGCCGTCTTCGACGTGCTCGAGCGCACCGAGCCCGGGCGAGGCGGCGAGATCCAGCTGACGGATGCCCTGGCAGCGCTGGCCGCAGATCCGCACGGTCCGGGCGGGGGAGTCTACGGGGTGGTGTTCCGGGGCCGCCGGTATGACACCGGTGACAAGCTCGACTACCTCAAGGCCGTGGTCCGGCTGGCCAGCGATCGAGATGACCTGGGACCGGACTTCCGTGACTGGCTGGGCGGTTTCGTGGCGAGCTTCGAATGAGAAGCGTGGGGGACCAGCTTGCCGCGGTGCTCGCCATCGCCAAGCCGGTGCGGCAGCTCGACGTCATCCTGACCGACGCGGTGGGCTGCATCCTGGCAGAGGACCTCGTGGTCCCGGCCGACGTGCCGGCCTTGGCGCTCGCGGGATGCGATGGCTATGCCGTCCTGTCCGAGGACCTTGCCGCGGCCTCACCGCAACGCCCTGTTCAGCTGCCGGTGGTCCTCGATGTCTGGGCCACTGGAAGCGAGCCGATGCGCCTG
>JAATES010000225.1 GCA_015655615.1 Actinomycetales bacterium | reverse complement strand
GCGGCAGCGAGTTCGAGGTCGAATGCAGAATTCTGCCTCTGCGCGAGTGTCAAGCCACTCGAGAATTCGACGACAGCGACGGCAATTGCGCCATCGAGCGTGAGAATTGTGCTGAGCGCCTCGTCGGCAGTGCTCATGATGGTCCCCTTTATCGTAGTGTCGCGCGGAAGACGAATACTAGCACGCGCCATCAGATGCGCTATCGGGCGTTCCAGCAGGTCATCGACGAGGTCCGGGCCGGTGCAAACGTGCGGATGCAACGCTGGGGCGAAGCCACATAGCCTCATGCCGATATCTGGCGATTTCCGGAGGAATACTCGAATTCAGGATCCCGCCGGCACCCGCTTACGCAGGTCAGGATGGCAATCGTTGACACGCGAGTCACCGTCTCATCGGCGCGTCAGAATTGTTGAGTGTTTACGGATGAGTCTCGACATCGTCCACGGATGGAACCGAAAGATATCGGCATCCTCCGTTCCCTCCGCGAGCAAGGACCCACTCCCGGTACGGCAACGGGCTCCACCCCGATCGACAGGGGTCGAGAGCCTGCCGGCACGTTAGCGCTCCAGGCAAGAGAAAAGTCCTGAGCCGCGACTCGTCATTGACGATGTCGCGAATCAGGACGACTGGTGTCCGGAGGGGGACTTGAACCCCCACGCCCGATAAAGGGCACTAGCACCTCAAGCTAGCGCGTCTGCCATTCCGCCACCCGGACGGGGTGGTGCTGTACCGGCCGCTGCAGCAACCGGACAACGTCGAGAACGATAGCACGCGGCATCGCGTGGCATCGAATTGACCGAGCCGCCGAATCCTGCGGACCCGTGGCGGCCGGGTCCGCAGCACCAGTCATCTCCGCGAATCCGAGGAGATGACACGTGAGGGCAGCGTGATGACCGGGTAGCGTGGTCCCATGGTCAGCGGCAATACTGATAGTGCGGGTGCGACTCCCGCGATCCCCACAGCGGAGGACGAGGTCGCCGGGATCTGTCGGACGCTGATCCGCATCGACTCGCAGAATTATGGCGACGGCTCTGGTCCGGGTGAGCGCACGGCCGCCGAATACGTCGTCTCGCTCCTGCAGGAGGTCGGCCTGTCCCCGGTCTACGTGGAGTCCTCACCGCGCCGGGCCAACGTGATCGCCCGCATCGACGGGCGTGACCCGAGCCTGCCGGCCTTGGTGCTCCACGGGCACCTGGACGTCGTCCCCGCGCAGGCGGCCGACTGGACGGTGGACCCGTTCAGTGGCGACGAGATCGACGGCATGCTGTGGGGTCGCGGTGCAGTCGACATGAAGGACATGGATGCCATGATCCTCGCCGTGGTCCGGGAGCTGATCCGCTCGCATAGGCCACCGCAACGCGATCTCATCATCGCCTTCTTCGCAGACGAGGAGGCAGGCGGCGGCTGGGGTGCCCGTCACATGGTCGATCACCATCCAGAGCTCTTCAGCGGTGCCACCGAAGCGATCAGCGAGGTCGGGGGCTTCTCTGTCGAGATCGCCGGACAGCGTGCCTATCTGCTGCAGACCGCAGAGAAGAGCCTTGCCTGGCTCCGGGTGATCGCCGACGGACGGGCCGGCCACGGCTCTGCTGTGACCACAGAGAATGCGGTCACCACGCTGGCTGAGGCCGTAGCCCGGATCGGCCGGCACCATTGGCCACTGCGACTGACCCCGACGGTCGACCGGCTTTTACGCGGCGTAGCGGACCTTGCCGGGCTCCCCTTCGACCCGGAGGATCCCGACTCGATCGACGCCGCCATCGCAGCGCTGGGCCCAGCACAACGATTTGTCGGTGCCACTGTGCGTACCACCACGAATCCGACACGGCTGGCTGCCGGATACAAGGACAACGTCATCCCGTCCGCGGCAGAGGCCACACTCGACGCGAGGTTTCTGCCCGGCCATGTGGCGGAGGACTCCGCCACATTGGCCGCCCTGGCAGGCCCCGGCGTGCGGCTGGAGACCATCCACAGCGATAGCGCCGTCGAGGCTCCGTTCGAGACCGGCCTGGTCGAGGCGATGGTGGCGGCCGTGCAGGCCGAGGACCCCGGCGCGCCGGTCCTGCCTTACATGCTGTAGGCTGGCACCGACAACAAGTCCCTGGCACGGCTGGGCATCGCCGGCTATGGGTTCGTGCCGCTGCAGCTCCCACCCGGACTCGACTTCACCGGCATGTTCCACGGTGTGGATGAGCGGGTGCCAGTGGCCTCGCTGCAGTTCGGTGTGCGGGTGCTGCGTCGGCTGCTCCAGGGTGATGCCGGCTGAGTGAGCCCGCGTCTCGGGCTCCCCAGGGCGGCATCGCATGCGTCGCGGCGATCATGGGGCGCGACGCGGTACGGAGGGGACAGGCGGCTACAGCGTGCTCCGCACCCGGATGATGCGCCGGCGCAACCACACCTTGCGCTCACCGCCGACGTACCAGCGGCTTCGGGCCAGCTCCCACCGTCCGTATTCGGCTGCTTGGGTGAGGAACTCCCGCGTGTCGTCGCGATGAGCTTGCGCCGGAATGGTCAGCACCCGGATCTCGTACTCGGTGCCGCCAAGCTCACCGTGGTGGCGACGCCCAGTCTGCGTCCCGGAAACGTCTTCCATCCTCGGGCTCCTCTCGCCGCTGTCAGAGGTGTCTTGTGAACGTATCAGGGCACAAGGCGCATTGGCGACCAGGAACGAGGAGCAGCCGCTCACATCGTGATCAATCAGTGACCGATCTCGGGCCCATTCGAGTGCCAAGTGACGGGCGTTCAGGCTACGGTCGAGACATGACCGTAGATCCGCGCGCCGCACTTGATCGGTTCATCGCCGCACTTGAGGCTCACTACAACGCTGTCCTGACTCGCCGCGGCGAAGACGACCCCGCCGTGGACGATTCGTATGACGTCCTGGCTGATGCTTTTGACGTCTATGACGAGTCGCTGAGCACGGTCTACGGTGAAGCGACGCCGTTCGTCGTGGTGGATGACGAAGACGATGCGGATGAGGATGGCGACGATGACGACCTCGAGGATCTTGAGGTCGACGAGGAGCTCTGACCCCAGACTGACCGCATTGCCGTCGCCCTGGTGGCGGAGAATCCAAGGTTGACCCGGTATCGTCCACCAGGTGGACATGTGGCAAGCGGTCGTTCTGGGAATCGTTCAGGGACTCACAGAGTTCTTGCCAGTCTCGTCCAGCGCTCACCTGCGCATCGTGGGGGAACTGATCGGGGCATCTGACCCCGGGGCGGCGTTCACTGCTATCACCCAGATCGGCACTGAAGTGGCCGTCGTCCTCTATTTTCGGCGTGACATCGTCCGCATCGTGACAGCGTGGTGGCGCGCCCTTCGCGGT
>JAATES010000277.1 GCA_015655615.1 Actinomycetales bacterium | reverse complement strand
GGAGGACGTCACCGTGCTCATCACCAACTTCGAAGCGGTCGAGGACTACTGCCTGGGCGGCTACGACATGAGCACGTACGCGATGGCCTCTATCGATGAGCAGGGCACCTACTTCACGGACGACACCCTGTGCACCAGCAAGTGAACCAGGTCGCGTGGTGTTCAGGGGTACCATGGTGTTCATGCAGCTGGTGATGAGGGGCCTCCTCCTTCCATGCCGCGACAAGGCCTAGTCGGCCGGCTCCTTGTCGCGGTGGTAGGCGCGCCCGGCTGATCGAAACCCCTCAGCCACGCAGAAAGAAGTCCTCATGTACGCCCCCCAGCGCCCGTCGGGAATGCCGACGCACAAGTACCTCCCGTTCGACGAGCAGATCTCCGTGGCACTGCCCGACCGCACCTGGCCTGACAAAAGGATCACGCAAGCCCCTCGCTGGTGCGCTGTCGACCTTCGCGATGGCAACCAGGCTCTGATCGAGCCGATGAGCCCGGAACGAAAGCTGCGGATGTTCGAACTCCTGGTAGGCATGGGCTTCCAGGAGATCGAGGTGGGTTTCCCTTCTGCCTCCCAGACGGACTACGACTTCGTACGCCTGCTGATCGAACGCGAGCTGATCCCGGACAACGTGACCATCCAGGTGCTCACCCAGGCTCGCGAGCACCTCATCGCCCGGACGTTCGAGTCATTGCGCGGGGCTAAGCAGGCGATCGTGCACCTCTACAACTCGACGTCGATCCTGCAGCGCGAGGTGGTCTTCCGCAAGGACATGGACGGCATCGTCGACATTGCTCTTGAAGGCGCCAAACTGTGCCGCAAGTTCGAGGAGACGATCCCCGAGACAGCCATCTACTACGAGTACTCCCCGGAGTCCTACACCGGCACCGAGCTCGAGTTCGCTGCCCGCATCTGCAACGAGGTCATCGAGGTCTTCGAGCCGACGCCCGACCGTCCGGTGATCATCAATCTCCCCGCGACGGTCGAGATGGCGACCCCGAACGTCTATGCGGACTCCATCGAGTGGATGAGCCGGCATCTGGCCCATCGCGAGTCGGTGATCCTGTCGTTGCACCCGCACAACGACCGGGGCACCGCCGTGGCAGCTGCGGAGCTGGGATATCTCGCGGGTGCCGACCGCATCGAAGGCTGTCTGTTCGGCAACGGTGAGCGCACCGGCAACGTCGACCTCGTGACGCTGGGCCTGAATCTTTTCAGCCAGGGCGTGGACCCTCAGATCGACTTCTCTGACATCGATCACGTGCGCCGTACCGTGGAGCACTGCAACCAGCTCGGGGTCTCTGAGCGGCATCCCTATGCGGGGGACCTGGTCTTCACGGCATTCTCGGGATCGCACCAGGACGCCATCAAGAAGGGCCTGGAGCACATGCAGGCCCGGGCAGACCTCGCGGGCGTCGGCGTGGATGATCTCACCTGGCAGGTGCCGTATCTGCCCATCGACCCCAAGGACCTGGGCCGCAGCTACGAGGCGGTCATCCGAGTGAACTCTCAGTCGGGCAAGGGCGGCATTTCCTATCTGCTCAAGCACGAACGCCACCTGGACCTCCCGCGACGGCTGCAGATCGAGTTCTCCCGAGTCGTGCAGGCGGTGACCGACGGAGAGGGTCAGGAAGTCACGGGCGACGACATCTGGAACATTTTCGCTGACGAATATCTGCCGGCGTTGCCCGGGGGACCGCTGGAGCCCTGGGGAAGATTCGCTTTGCGGGGCGCTCGGAGTACGAGCTCTGAGGACGGTCCGGACATCCTCGAGGTCGACCTCGTCGACGAGGGTGCGGATATCACTGTGCGTGGCTCGGGCAACGGACCGATCGCAGCCTTCCTCGACGCCCTTGCCTCACTGGGTGTGAGGGTGAAGGTGCTGGATTACGCTGAGCACGCGCTGGCCGAGGGAGGCGATGCCGCCGCGGCCGCCTACGTGGAGTGTCGGGTCGGCGATGAGGTCCTCTGGGGAACAGGCATCGATCCGTCCATCACGACGGCCTCGCTCAAGGCGATCATCTCAGCGGTGAATCGGCAAGGCCGCCTGTCTCCAGTGGCGGACCACCGGTAGAGCACGCCGGGCGCGCCCAGACGTCGCTGTGGCCGGAGCGTGACCCCGCCGCGGCGCCATGGAGTGGCGTGCTGGGACGCACGTGTGGATAAGGGACAATAGGCGACATGCCCTTATACCGGGATGAGGCGATCGTGCTGCACACCCATAAGCTGGGTGAGGCGGACCGCATCATCACTCTGCTGACGCGTGAACATGGCAAGGTCCGAGCGGTGGCCAAGGGGGTCCGGCGGACGACGTCTCGGATCGGAGCTCGGCTCGAGCCCTTCATGCGGGTGGATGTCCAGCTGTATCAGGGCCGTTCACTGGACACGATCACGCAGGTGGCGACTCTTGACGCCTATGCGCGCGTCATGATCGACGACTACGAGCTGTACACCACGGGTACCGCGATGCTAGAGGCTGCTGAACGGCTGAATGCAGCGGAAGGCGAGCCTTCCCTGCAGCAATACTGGCTGCTCAGCTCCGCCGTGCGGGCCCTGGCGTCACGGACGCATTCAGCGGAACTGGTCCTCGACTCCTACCTGTTGCGCGCACTGGCTGTGGCGGGATATGCGCCGTCCTTCGAGTCGTGTGCGCGGTGCGGCGCGCCGGGCCCCCATTCTGCGTTCTCGGCTGCCTTCGGCGGTGCAGTGTGCCAGGATTGCCGACCTCCGGGCGCGGCAGCGCCCGCTGCTGGGACGATGACGCTGCTGGGTGCCCTGCTCACAGGAGACTGGCAGGTCGCAGACGGCTCCACGGAGCAGCATCGCCGCGAGGCCAGCGGCCTGGTAGCGGCTTTCAGTCAGTTCCACCTGGAGCGCGTCTTGAGATCACTTCGGATGGTGGACCGCCGCGACGCTCGTGGTGAGGCCTCCTGATGGTGAGAGCACGTCGCGGGCGCAGTCTGGTTCCGAATCGTGGACTCCTGCCAGCGCCGGTGTCCCCACCCCCGCACCCCTCGGGCGAGACTCCGCCGGTGATCGCTCCTGATGTGGTGCCGCGCCATGTCGCGATCGTCATGGATGGCAACGGTCGCTGGGCCAATCAGCGGGGCCTGCCGCGGGTCGAGGGGCATCGAGCAGGGGAGGCCGCACTCCTCGACGTCGTGGCCGGTGCGATCGATATCGGAGTCACGCACGTCTCCGCCTACGCATTCTCCACCGAGAACTGGAAGCGTTCCCCCGACGAGGTCCGGTTTCTGATGGGCTTCAACCGTGATGTCATCCGGCGGCGCAGGGATCAACTCCATGAGTGGGGTGTGCGCGTCCGATGGGCGGGCAGGCGCCCGCGACTGTGGCGTTCGGTCATACGAGAACTGGAGACAGCTGAGGAGCTGACACGCGACAATGAGGTCTGCACGCTGACCATGTGCGTGAACTACGGGGGGCGGGCCGAGATCGCCGATGCCGCGAGGTCTATCGGTCGGCTGGTGGCAGCGGGTCAGCTCGACCCGGAACGGATCACCGAGCGGACGATCCAGCGTCATCTGGATGATCCTGATCTGCCCGACGTCGACCTGTTCATCAGGACGTCGGGGGAGCAGCGGACCTCGAATTTCCTGCTGTGGCAGTCGGCTTATGCCGAGCTCGTCTTCTTACCCGAGGCGT
>JAATES010000070.1 GCA_015655615.1 Actinomycetales bacterium | reverse complement strand
GCCTGCCCAGGCCCACACGGATACGTCCACAGTTCCTCCGGTACGGTTCGGTCAAGGTACCGAAGGTCTCTTCCGCCAGGCTGACTGCCTGACCGACGCCCCGGAACGTCCACAGTCGCAACTGTTCGAATGTTCGTGATGACGAGGTCGCCGAGGAGGAATACTCCCCTTCTATGTCAATGAGGGTATCACTGCCGTACCGGAGTCACCGTACCGGAGTCACCGTACCGGCCGCCGTGCCGGAGCTCAGGCCGTGGCCTCCTGCATCTGGCGCAGCTCCTTCTTGAGGTCTCTGATCTCGTCCCGCAGCCGACCTGCCAGTTCGAACTGCAACTCGGCCGCCGCAGCGTGCATCTGCTCGCTGAGCTCGGTGATGAGCTGGAGCAGGTCCCCCTCGGGAGCCGGGCTGTTGCGCATACGCGAGACCCCGTCCTTGAGTCCGCTGCGGTCCCGTCCGGGCCCCTGCCGAGCGGCGGGCGTGCTCGACTTGCGATAGCCGGATTCGAGAAGCTCAGCGGTGTCGATGTCCTCCCGGGCCAGCATGTCCGTGACATCGCTGATCTTCTTGCGAAGCGGCTGCGGATCGACGCCATGCGCGGTGTTGTAGGCAATCTGCTTGGCGCGGCGCCTATCGGTCTCGTCGATGGCCTGTGCCATGGACGGGGTGATGCGGTCGGCGTACATGTGCACTGCTCCGCTGACATTCCGGGCCGCACGGCCGATGGTCTGGATGAGGGAACGACCCGATCGCAGGAAGCCTTCCTTGTCGGCATCGAGAATCGCGACCAGAGAGACCTCGGGCAGGTCGAGTCCCTCCCGGAGCAGGTTGATGCCGATCAGGACGTCGAACTCCCCCAGCCGGAGGCTGCGAAGCAGCTCAACGCGTCGCAAGGTGTCCACATCGGAATGGAGGTACTGGACCCGCACCCCTTTGTCGAGGAAGTAGTCGGTCAGGTCCTCCGCCATCTTCTTGGTCAGCGTGGTCACCAGGACGCGCTCATTCTTCGCTACGCGGTCCCGGATCTCCCCCAGCAGGTCGTCGATCTGTCCCAGGGTGGGCTTCACGACCACCTGGGGATCGACCAGCCCCGTCGGGCGGATGATCTGTTCGACCGTCCCGTCGGAGATCTCCAACTCGTAGGCGCCTGGAGTCGCAGAGAGGTAGACCGTCTGTCCGATGCGCTCGGTGAATTCCTCCCACCGCAACGGCCGGTTGTCCATGGCGCTGGGGAGCCGGAAGCCGAAATCCACGAGGTTCCGCTTACGGGACATGTCACCCTCGTACATGGCACCGATCTGCGGCACCGTGACATGTGACTCGTCGATCACCAGCAGGAAGTCCTCGGGGAAGTAGTCGAGCAGCGTGTGCGGCGGGGTGCCCGCCTCGCGTCCATCGATGTGACGGGAGTAGTTCTCGATGCCGGAACAGGAGCCGATCTCACGCATCATCTCCAGGTCGTAGGTGGTCCGCATCCGCAGCCGCTGTGCCTCCAGCAGCTTGTTCTGTGCCTCGAGCTGCGCCAGACGTTGCTCCAGCTCGGTCTCGATGGAGGCGATGGCACGTTCCATCCGTTCGGGACCTGCCACATAGTGAGTCGCCGGGAAGACGAAGACGGACGTCTCCGCCCGCACCACCTCCCCGGTGAGCGGATGCAACGTCTGGATGGACTCGATCTCGTCACCGAAGAACTCGATGCGTATGGCCAGCTCCTCGTAGACCGGGATGATCTCCACGGTGTCACCGCGTACCCGGAACGTTCCCCGCGTGAAGGCCACATCATTGCGCGTGTACTGCATGGTGACGAACTGTCGCAGGAGGTCGTCACGCTCCACCACATCTCCGACCGAAAGCTGGACCATGCGGTCCACATACTCCTGGGGGGTGCCCAGACCATAGATGCATGACACCGAGGCCACCACCACGACGTCCCGCCGAGTGAGAAGATGGCTCGTCGCCGAATGCCTGAGTCTCTCGACCTCGTCGTTGATGGACGAGTCCTTCTCGATATAGGTGTCGGTCTGTGCGATGTACGCCTCGGGCTGGTAGTAGTCGTAGTAGGACACGAAGTACTCGACCGCATTGTTCGGCAGCAACTCACGGAACTCCGTGGCGAGTTGGGCCGCAAGGGTCTTGTTCGGTGCCATCACCAGCGTGGGCCGCTGCAGCTTCTCGATGAGCCAAGCAGTCGTCGCCGACTTGCCGGTTCCCGTGGCGCCGAGCAGGACGACATCCTTCTCGCCTCCCTGGATACGCTGGGTCAACTCGGCGATGGCAGCCGGCTGATCTCCAGCCGGCTGGTACTCCGAGACGACTTCGAAGGGAGCGACGGTGCGCTGCAACTCAGTGACTGGCCTCATGCCTCTACCGTAGACGCACCCTCAGACATGCCACCTGGCCCAGGCGGAACGCCCTCAGTCCGCCGCATCCTGCAGGCTCGGCCACCACTCGTCGACCTGGTCGCGCAGGTGCTCCTTCGTGCCGGCGCCGTCGAGAACCACGTCCGCGACCGCCAGCCGAGCGGGGTCATCGATCTGCGCGGCGACCCTGCGTCGTGCCTCTGGCAAGGCGAGACCGCGACCCTCGACCAATCGGGTGATCCGGAGGTCTGCCGGGGCATGGACCACGACCAGCACGTGGAAGTCACCGGACTGGCCGGTCTCGATGAGCAGTGGAATGTCGTGCACCACGACGGAATGCTCCCCCGAAGCGACGACAGCCGCCTCTCTTTCCCGGGCAAGTCGATACACCTCGGGGTGGACGATGCCATTGAGGTCGCGCAGTGCCTGTGGATCGCCGAACACCAGGTGCCCCAATGCGGGGCGATCCAATGCACCCTCCGCAGACACCACCTCGGCGCCGAACCGCGCGACGATCGCCTCCAGCCCCACTGTGCCCACAGCCACGGCGTCGCGAGCGAGAACGTCATGGTCGATCACGGCAGCACCCAGCTCCTTCAGCCGCCGCGCCACGACCGACTTGCCGGCTGCGATGCCGCCGGTGAGCCCAACCCGGATCATGTGTCCATCATGAGCCGTATGCGACGTGAACGCCACCAAGAGGGCTGCCGAGGACGCCTGGCGTGCCGAGGGCGGGTGCCTCACCCTTTGAGGTGAGACACCCGCCCTCGGCACAATCACGCAAGCCGCTCCAGATCAGTTACTGGTGAGCTTCTCACGCAGTGCGGCAAGTGCCTCATCCGACGCGAGGGTTCCCGAGACGTCCTCAGTCACGGGCGCGGACGAATACGACGTGGGAGCATCGCTCGACGCACTGCTGGAGGACGCATCGCCGGAGGCTGCGGCCTCGAGGTCCGCGTCGATCGCAGCGGCGACCTGCTTCTTGTGCGACTCCCAGCGCTCGTGCGCCTTGGCGTAGTCGCTCTCCCAGGCCTCCCGCTGGGTGTCGAAGCCCTCGAGCCACTCGTTCGTCTCGGCGTCGAAGCCGTCCGGGTACTTGTAGTTGCCCTGCTCGTCGTACTCCGCCGCCATGCCGTACAGCGCGGGATCGAAGTCCTCCGAGTTGGGGTCGACACCCTCGTTGGCCTGCTTGAGCGACAGCGAGATCCGGCGGCGCTCCAGGTCGATGTCGATGACCTTGACCAGGACGTCGGAACCGACCTGCACGACCTGCTCGGGCAGCTCGACGTGCCGCTCGGCCAGCTCGGAGATGTGCACCAGGCCCTCGATGCCGTCGTCCACCCGGACGAACGCGCCGAACGGAACCAGCTTGGTGACCTTGCCCGGCACGATCTGGTTGATCGCGTGGGTCCGGGCGAACT
>JAATES010000162.1 GCA_015655615.1 Actinomycetales bacterium | reverse complement strand
TTCGTGACCACGTGGCTCCCGGTCACCGAGCAGGTGGCGGTGTCTCCCGGAGCCAGCGCGGTGACACAGTCCCCGCCACTGATCCCGAGCTTCACATCGGAGACCGTCACCGGCGCCAGGGTCACATTGCCCGTGTTGGTCACGGTGAAGGTGTAACTGATCGTGTCACCGATCTGCGCGGGGTTGTGGTCGTGCGACACGGTCGATGCCTTGTTCAACAGGATCCCCGGCACGGCTGCGATGAGGGGCGTCGCCACTGTGTCATCATCGGTGACCTGGGGCAGGCCACCAGGCGCGGTGCCAGTGGCAGTCGCCGTGTTGGCGTACCGGTACGTGGTGGGGTCGGCCGAACCCGCCAGGATGTCCGCCTCGGTGAGCACATGGGTCCCGGTCACGGCACAGGTTGCCGTAGCCCCCGGAGCCAGAACAGACACGCACGCGGCGTCACTGAGACCGAGCTTCGAGTCGGAGATCGTCACCGGCGCCAACGTCACATTGCCCGAGTTCCTCACACTGAACCCATACGTGATCGTGTCCCCGATCTGTCCCGGTGTGTGATCGGCCGTCCCCGTCTTCGTCAGCACGATCCCCGGCACCGCAGCGATGATCGGCGTCGACGCAGTGTCGTCGTCCGTGACGTCGGGCAGTCCGCCAGGCGGAGTACCGATTGCGGTGGCGGTGTTGACATAGGTCGCCGTCGCCGCGCCTGCGACCACATCGGCCTCGGTGAGCACATGGGTCCCGGTCACGGCACAGGTTGCCGTAGCCCCCGGAGCCAGGACAGACACGCACGCGGCGTCACTGAGACCGAGCTTCGAATCGGAGACCGTCACCGGCGCCAACGTCACATTGCCCGAGTTCCTCACACTGAACCCATACGTGATCGTGTCCCCGATCTGCGCCGGAGTGTGATCGGCCGTCCCCGTCTTCGTCAGCACGATCCCGGGCACCGGCGCGGCCAGCGGGACGGTCTCCGTCGAGGGGTCGGACACCACTGCTGAGTTGCCCGGGGACGAGGTACCGGTGGCATACGCCGTATTGGTGAACTGACCACTGGCATCCGTCGCCTCGGCCGCGGTGACCGTGTGGGTGCCTGTGCAGGTGACTGTCGCTCCGGGCTGACCTACGGGTGCCAATGAGAGAGGTGTCGCCGGACAATGGATGCTGGAGACGAGCGGATCAACCACCTGCACATCGGTCAGGGCCTCGACCCCATAGTTGGTCACCGTGAAGTTGTAGGGAATCTGGTCGCCTTCCGCATAGGCGGACTTGTGCGAGGGGGAGGCCACGTCCTCGCCCTTGACGATGCCCAGCCCTGTGAGAGTGTTCACCGTCTTGACCACGACGTTGCGGATGAGGTGGACGTCGCCCGCATTGCCGGTGGACGACGCCATACCGAACTTGTACGTGGTCGGGATGCCCGGGACGTTCGCCGTCAGCACGGTCGCCCATGCGCCCGCAGCGGAGAACTTCATCTGCACGGTCACGTCAGCGGACCCATCTGGCTTCACCGGAGAGATCTCAACGTCGACCCAGCGGGTCGCATTGGTGGCGAACGTGTCATGATCCGTTGCCGCAAGCGTCGCATTCCAGGGCTCACGCAGATTCTGGGTGGCGGTAGGAAGCTGGCTCGTCTGGGTCAAGCAATATCCTTGAGTCCACGCTTGACTGGAATCGGACGTCTGCCAGCCCGCGCCCCGAAGCACAAGGGAGTTGCGGATGGTGCTGTTGCCGCCGAGCCCCGGATTCAGGCCCTGTGCGCTGCACCCCGTACCTCGGCCTTCGTTCTGGCGGGAGAAGTTGCCCCAGGCATCGAGGCCGAGCCCCAGGAATCCACCCACGACACCGGGGATCGCCGATGTCGAATCGACCTTCTGTGCATAGCCGAGCGATCCCCCACTCGCTCCGGTCATAGCGAGGTTGTAGTTGCCGTCCGTCAAGAAGAAGCTGATGCCGTCGGCTCCCCACGCCCGGAATACCGACTCGGCCGCACCGTTCGTCGCGTTGACGTAGCCGCCGTACTGAGCCTGCTCGAATTGGATGTGCAGGCCGGCCGTCGCAGGAAGGCTCTGGTTGTACAGCACTCCCCCAGATCGTGCAGGGCGGGACGCCGAGGTCGACCCGTTGTTGTTGTTCACGTTGCCGCCACTGGCGTCCGTCAACTGAAGCCAGCCCTGATGTGACCCGCCCGTGCCCCTCGTGGGCACAGCACCGACCTGGTACTGATCGCAGTTGCTGAGCGTTGACGCACCACCCGCAGGACTCGACCCCGCCGCGGCCCCGGTGATGCAGGCACTGCCAAGTGGCACGAACTTGGAGTCAGCCACGCTTGTCCCAGTGAAGTTCTCGCTGACCAGGACCGCACCTCCGCTCGAGGGGTCAGCCTCGGCAGCCAGGGGCTGCCCAAATGACAGCACCAGTAGGAGCGAGAACGCCCCCGCTACGACCGCACTATGTGAAGCTCCCTTGAGAAATCGGGCAAGCTGAGATGCGGCGTGGTCCATGCGGAACTCCAGACTCCGGCACGGTGAGTACGTGGCGGCGGGGACATGCGAAAGTGACGGGACGGCCGCCTTAGCAGAATCTACCGGGCGTCTGCGACACGAAGCACGTCCCACATAGGTGGCACCACCCAGACGCGCTGTACGCACCTCTGCCCGCGCGGCAAGCCGGATCAGCCCTGAGGCATCTCGGTTCAGGCCTTGGAACGACGGCGCCTCGAGGCGACGACCAGCAACCCACCGAGTCCGAGCAGCCCCACCGCGCCCAATCCGGTTCCGGCAATCTGGGCTCCGGTCTGCGCCAGATTCTCGCCGCCATGGTCAGTGTCCTCCGGCTCCTTCGTCGGCGTGCTCGACGAGCCGGCCTTGACCGTCACCGCTAGCTTGCCGGAGTCCACGAGGTTGTTGCCGTCGAGGACCTGGTAGCTCAACGGCGTCGTGGTACCGGTGAAACCTGACTCCGGGGTGAAGGTGATCTTCCCCGTCGCCGGGTCCAAGGTCCAGGTACCTTCACCCGGGACCTCGATCTGCGTGGCACTTGTCGGCTGCCCGGTCTCTGGATCGACCAGCTTCACGGTCAGCTCGTCACTGCTCCCCGGCGTGACGAGGTCCTTCAGCGGGTCGAAGGTCTTCGATTCACCCGGCTTGATGGTCGCAGCGGAGTCACCTGCCACCGGAGGAACGATCGGGTCGACCGTGTATGTGACCGTCAGCGTCCCCTGATCGGTGAGATTGTTGCCGTCGGTGACGGTATAGGTGACCGGGGTCGGGTTACCGGTGAAGCCGGCCTCCGGAACGAAGGTCGCCGCACCCGTCGTCGGGTCGATCGTCCAGACACCCTGACCTGGCACGGTCTTCTTGGTCGGAACCCCCGGGTCGGACCCGTCCAGAGAAACGGTCAGGGTCGTGGACGTTCCCGGCGTGATCAGGGGCAACAACGTCGCGGTCTCACCGGCCTTCTTCGTCACTTCCTTGTCACCGGCGGTGGGCGGGGCGATGTAGAGCACTGTCAGCGTTCCGGTATCTGAGAGACCGTTCCCATCCGTGAGGGTGTAGTCGATCGGGGTGGGATTACCCCCGAAGCCCGCCTCCGGAACGAAGGTCGCCGCACCCGTCGTCGGGCTGATAGTCCAGACGCCCTCGCCTGGAACCGTCTTCTTGGTGGGGTCGCCCGAGTCGCTGCCATTGATCGACACGGTCAGGGTCGGGTCGGATCCGGGCGTGAGGATCGGCGCAAGATTGGCCGTCTCACCGACGTTCTTGGTGACGGTCTGGTCACCCGCGATGGGGGGCATGATGATCGACAGCGTGCCTTCGGCCGTCTCGCCATTCCCATCCGTGACCCGGTAGTCGATCGGATCGACCGGTCCGGTGTAGCCGGCATCCGCGACATAGGTGGTCTGCCCGGTTGCCGGGTCGATCGTCCATGTGCCGTGGGCCACAGTCTTGGACGTGGTGCCATCGGTGAACGCGTAGCTCAAGTCGGTTGAGGAACCCGGCACCGTCGCCAAGTCACCCGGCGCGAAGGTCGCAGTGCCGCCCGGGCTCACGGTCTTCTCCGCGTCTCCCGTCTTCGGGCGGTAGGTCACGCTGAGCGTGCTGTTCGTATACTGCCCGTTCTCATCTGTGGCACGGAAACCCAGAGGGGTGACTTCGCCGGTGAAGCCCGCTTCTGGCACGAACGTCACGGTGTTGGTGGCAGGGTCACGCGTCCACGTGCCCTCGCCGGGGACCACCACGGAGTTTCCGGCAATCGGGTTGCCCGTGGCCGGATCGAGCAGAACCACCGAGGCGATCGGAGAGGATCCCGGGGTGATCTGGTCGTCGAGGTCGAACGAGGACGAGCTCCCCTGGTCCTCGACGTTGGCGTCGGGAATGACCTGAGGGCCCGCCAGGATCTGCAGCCCGCCAATCAGGTGACTGCCGCTGTCCCCGCCTGTCGATGCGGAGAACCCGAACTTGAAATTCTCGGGTGCGTCTTCGGTCATCGTGTACTGCAACTGCGGGGTGACCGGATAGTTGCTTCCCGTCCCAGTGAAGTCGATGTACACGCGGATCGTCGGGCGCGGATCTGCCGCAGTCACCGGCGTGATGATGATCCTCACCTTGCGTCCGGCTCCGCTGACCAATGCGACGGGCGGGCTGTCACCCAGGTCACCGGCCCACAGTGAGGGCGACCACGGTGTGGTGTCATCGATGCGGCTGTCCAGCTTGGTCGTCGCGAGCCGGCAGTACCCACTGTTTCCATTGCCCGGCCCGCGCAGAGTCACTGAATTCGACAACGGCTTGTTGAGGCCGTTGGAACTGTTCACGTCCCAGGGATAGCTGCTGTCTGCTGCACAGTCGTCGCCACCGACGAAGTTGAGATTCGCAAAGTTCCCAAAGGTGTCCAATCCCACCCCCAGATACCCGTGGGCGATCCCCTCATCGCCAGCCTCACCGGCACCGCTGCCGGT
>JAATES010000158.1 GCA_015655615.1 Actinomycetales bacterium | reverse complement strand
TCGATGTGGTGTGTCATGGCGTTGCTCGCCTCCTCACTGGGGGCGGCCTCGGTGGCGCGGGCCACTCCTGCACAGGCCAGAGCCACCTCAGCTGAGTCGGACGCGGCGGACCTCCTGGTGCGCAAGGTCAATGCGGAGCGGACCAAGCGCGGTCTCAAGGCGCTCACCGTGAGCCCAGGACTGACGAAGGTCGCGCAGCGATGGAGCGAGCGCCAGAGCGCCGAGTCCGAGATGAGTCACAATCCGAAGACGGCGTCGCAGATTCCCGCGGGATGGCGGCGCTGGGGTGAGAACGTGGCCTGGGCGTCGGGGTACGCCTCCAATGCCGCCGCGATCCACACCGGATGGATGAACTCGACGCATCACCGGGACAACATCCTTCTTGCCTCTTATACCAGCATCGGTATCGGCTATGCGGTGGACCGCGATGGCAGGGCCTATGCCACTCAGGTGTTCGCGACCTACCCGGCGTCGGTGCGGGCCAGGGTGAGCTCGCTGAGCAAGTCCCGAGGATCTGTCCGCGGTGGCACGGTGATCACCATCCGCGGACGCAATCTCGGCAGGGTCACCAAGGTCGTCTTCGGTTCGACCCGGGCCGCGATCGTGAGCCGCAGCTCCAAGCGGCTGACGGTTCGGGTGCCGGCACACAGTGCAGGCAAGGTCCACGTCCGGGTGCGCACGGCCATCGGCTGGTCCGCCAAGGTCTCAGGCGACACCTACCGATATCGGCGGTGAGATCGGCGGTCGCCACCCGATAGCATGGCACCCATGACTCACCACGGTCCTGCTACGCGAATCTCCTCCGGCGACGAGGGTCCTGGTGCCGGTGCCGGAGCGGGCCTGGCGCGGGCTCCCGAGGACCCCACTGCACGTGCCGTCCGCGTGGCCCGCGGCTCGCTGGGGCGGTATCGCGTCCTCGCCTATGTCACGGGTGTCATGCTGCTCGTGCTGTGCCTGGAGATGATCCTGAAGTACCTGCTGAACGTGGACGTCCGCTCGCTGGCCTGGGTGCCCTTTGCCCACGGCTGGGTCTACGTCGTCTACCTGGCCACCGTGGTGGACCTGTGGAGCAAGATGCGGTGGGGATTCAGGAGGTTGATCGCCATGGTGCTGGCGGGAGTCGTTCCCGTGATGAGCTTCCTCCTCGAGAAGCCCGTGCACCGGGACGCCGCAGCGAAGATCTCCGCCGCGGAGCGCGCGGCGGCCGCCTCCGGGCTGACGGCCCAGGCCTGACATCGCCGGGGGCCGTGCCTGATGGCGGGGGCTTGCGGCATCTGATCATGGTGCCGACTATCCTTGTCGGGTGAGCGCACCCGCACCCCGTACCTTCGCCCCCCGCCCGGTTCTGGTCGTCGACTTCGGCGCACAGTACGCCCAGCTCATCGCCCGCCGCGTACGCGAGGCCAAGGTCTACTCCGAGATCGTGCCGCATACCGCCTCGGTCGAGCAGATCATGGCCAAGGACCCTGCGGCGATCATCCTGTCCGGAGGCCCGGCCTCGGTCTATGCGGACGGCGCTCCGGGCGTCGATCCGGCGCTGTTCGAGCAGGGTGTGCCGGTGCTGGGAATCTGCTACGGATTCCAGGTGATGGCGGCCGCGCTCGGCGGCACCGTGGCGCAGACCGGCCTGCGGGAGTACGGCCGTACCGGTGTGGACGTCTGCGCGGCCGGGGTGTTGCTGTCCGGCAGCCCTGACGAGCAGCTCACCTGGATGAGCCATGGCGACTCCGTCCAGGAGGCACCCCCGGGCTTCGAGGTCCTCGCGACGTCGCCCGGTGCCCCGGTGGCGGCCTTCGAGGATCAGGGGCGCCATCTCTATGGCGTGCAATGGCACCCTGAGGTGCGCCACACCGAACTGGGCCAGGCGGCGCTGGAGAACTTCCTGTACCAGGGTGCGGGGCTGGCCGGCGACTGGACGCCGGGTAACGTGATCGCCGACCAGGTCGCCGCGATCAGAGCCCAGGTGGGCCAGTCGCGGGTCATCTGCGGGCTGTCCGGTGGAGTCGACTCGTCGGTGGCGGCTGCGCTCGTCCAGCGCGCGGTGGGAGACCAGCTGACCTGCGTCTTCGTCGACCACGGCCTGCTCCGGGCGGGCGAGGCGACGCAGGTCGAGCAGGACTTCGTGGCTGCGACGGGCGTGAAGCTCAAGGTCGTCGACGCCGAGGAGCGGTTCCTGGCCGCGTTGGCCGGGGTGAGCGACCCGGAGACCAAGCGCAAGATCATCGGCCGGGAGTTCATCCGGGTGTTCGAGGCCGCCGCCCGGGAGGTTGTCGCGGAGGCGGGTGACGGGCATGGCGAGGTGAAGTACCTGGTCCAGGGCACGCTGTATCCCGATGTCGTCGAGTCGGGTGGCGGCGAGGGTGCGGCCAACATCAAGAGTCACCACAACGTCGGCGGGCTGCCGGACGACCTGCAGTTAGACCTGGTCGAGCCGTTGCGGACGCTGTTCAAGGACGAGGTGCGGGCCGTGGGGCTGGAGCTCGGGGTGCCGGAGGCGATCGTCTGGCGCCAGCCCTTCCCCGGACCGGGGCTGGGCATCCGGATCGTGGGCGACATCACGCGCGAGCGGCTGGAGATCCTGCGGGCCGCCGACGCGATCGCGCGCGAAGAGCTGACGGCGGCCGGGCTGGACCGGGAGATCTGGCAGTGCCCGGTCGTCCTGCTCGCCGACGTCCGTTCGGTGGGCGTCCAGGGGGATGGTCGCACCTATGGCCATCCCATCGTGCTGCGTCCGGTCTCGAGCGAGGATGCGATGACGGCGGACTGGACCCGGGTGCCGTACGAGGTGCTGGCCCGCATCTCCAATCGGATCACCAATGAGGTGCCGGAGGTCAACCGGGTCGTGCTCGATGTCACGAGCAAGCCGCCGGGCACCATCGAGTGGGAGTGAGCGGCCCCGTTCACACCGCCTCTCCCGGCGCGTAAGACGCGCTAAATCTCCGTGACCTGCGTAGCCTTGTCTCCACAGGCCGCGCGGATTCCGCTGCGCAGTGTGAAGTCCGAGGAGGGGCGATGTCGAGTAAGGTCACCATCAACCAGAGCAGGGGTGTTCGGGTCGTAGGTCTCATCACGATCATCGCGGGCGTGGTCCTCATCGTGGCCGGCGCGCTGGCGTACTACCATCCTAGAAAAGATCTATGCCCAGCGCCAGAAGGACGTCGAGGCTGCGAAAGCCACGCCCGGGACGCGTCCCGATGAACTCGACACCTAC
>JAATES010000174.1 GCA_015655615.1 Actinomycetales bacterium | reverse complement strand
GCGCAGATCGACGGCAAGCGCGTGGCCACGTCCTACCCGGTTCTGGCGCTGAAGTACCTGCGCGATCAGGGGATCACGCCCGCCGACGTCGTCCGTCTCGATGGAGCCGTGGAGACCGCCATCCGGCTGGGTGTGGCCGACGTGATCGCCGATGTCGTGGAGACGGGGAGTACGCTGCGCGCGGCCGGCCTGGAGATCTTCGGAGAGCCATTGCTCAATTCAGAGGCCGTGCTGGTGCGGCGATCGGGTGCGGAGCCTGCTGGACTAGACATCCTGACTCGGCGGCTGCAGGGCGTGCTCACCGCCCGGGAGTACGTCTTGATGGACTACGACGTTCCTGCAGAGCTGGTCGGCGCTGCCGTGGCGATCACGCCCGGATTCGAGTCGCCCACGGTGGCTTCCTTGCACGATGCCAACTGGGCAGCGGTACGGGTGATGGTGCCCCGCAAGGACACCAATCGCATCATGGACGCACTCTATGACCTTGGCGCGCGCGCGATCCTGGTGACGTCGATCCTGGCGTGCCGCATCTGATCCTGGTGTGCCACGGCTGAGCGGCACACCAGGGCCGTCAGGCTAGCGGGCGTCGCGGTGCTGGCGAGGTCCCTCATCGACACGAATACGGAGCGGCTTTCCGCCTACCCGAGCCCGGGAGATCCTGTCGACCTGCGCCGAGTCCATGGATGCGGAGATGTCGACCAACGAGAAGCTGGGGAACATGTCGATCTTCCCGATGTCGGCGCCCCGCAGACCGCCCTCATTGGTCAGAGCGCCCACGATCCCGCGAGGCTCCGCTCCAGTGTTGAACCCGACAGCCACCCGGTAGCGGGTTCCCACAGGGCCGCGGTGGGGAGTTCGGCCCTTCTTGACAGGGCCTTCATCGTCGCGGATCCGTCCGGCCGTCCGGCTGGTCGTGGGGCGACGCGAGGCATCCCGGTCTGCGCTGACCCGCCGGCGGGAGTCATGGGCGGGACGGTCGACGTCGTCACGCGCTGGACGTCGCGGCGCACGCTGGGCGGCGGTGAGTTCCTCATGCTCCGCGAGCTCGGCGTCGCGGCGGGGGCTGGGGCCCTCGTCGCCGACCCCGAGTGCGACGACGGCCGCCAGCACGGCGGCCGGGTCCAACTCGTGTTCCGCCAGGTACTGGGCCACCAGGCCGTCATACAGATTCAGTCGTCCCGCAGCGAGGCGCGCGTCCACCCGCCCGAGGAGAGCGCGTGCGCGGTGCGCGGAGACGTCCGCAGGCGAGGGCACGGCCATCTCGACCAGCGATGTCTTGATCGTCCGTTCGATGTGCCGCAACTTGCTTCGTTCGTGGGGTGCCACGAAGGAAACGGCGGTACCGGTCCGCCCGGCACGCCCGGTGCGCCCGATCCGGTGCACGTAGGCCTCGGCCTCGGTCGGGAGATCGAAGTTGACGACCAGCCCGATGCGGTCGACGTCGAGACCACGGGCAGCCACATCGGTCGCCACCAGCACGTCCAGGCTCCCCGAACGCAGCCGCTCGACGATCTTCTCGCGGTCCTTCTGAGCCACATCGCCGCTGATGGTCGCCGCTGAGATGCCACGTGCCACCAGGACGGCTCCCACCTCCTCCGCCGCGCTTCGCGTCCTGCAGAAGACGATGGCGGCCTCGGCGTCGCTGGTCGCCAGCACGCGGACCAGCGCGCCGGTCTTGTGCTTGAACGGCACGATCGCATACTGCTGCGTGACACTCGTGACGGTGGAGGACTGCCGGTCCACTGCGATCTCGACCGGGTCGGAGAGGTGCTGCTGCGCTACCCGCCGGATGCCAGGCGGCATCGTGGCGGAGAACAGCGCCACCTGACGCTGCTTCGGCGCCTGCCCGAAGATGGTGTCGACGTCCTCGGCGAATCCCATGCGCAGCATCTCGTCGGCCTCGTCGAGCACCAGGAACTTGACGTCCGCCAGTGTCAGCGTGCCTTTCTCCAAGTGGTCCATGACCCGCCCCGGGGTTCCGACGACCACCTGCGCACCTGCCTTGAGGGCATGGATCTGCGGTCCGTAGGGCGACCCGCCGTAGACCGCCACGACATTGACGTCGCCGAGGTGCGTGGCGAAGGAGGCGACGGCGTCGGCCACTTGCATGGCGAGTTCCCGGGTGGGCGTCAGCACGAGGGCCTGGACAGCCGCCAAGGCAGGATCGACCTTTGCCAGCAGCGGCAGTCCGAAGGCGGCGGTCTTGCCGGTTCCGGTCTGAGCCACTCCCGTGATGTCGCGGCCTGCCAAGAGGGGGGGAATGGCTGCGATCTGGATCTGGGACGGGACGGTGAAGCCGAGGTCGAGCACGGCTGCGAGCAAGGATTCAGGAAGCTGAAGATCGGTGAAGGACGAAACGGGACTCTGCAAGGACATCGGGAGGCGCACACTTTCACTGGGTGATAACTCGTGTCGGGCTGTCCGGACTGATCCGGACCCCGCCGCTGTGATCCCGAGATCCCCAGGTGAGGAAAACTGTGGCCCAGTATCGGCGAGGACTGTCAGGATCTCGGCGATCAGGACGCGGTGGGCGGGGGAGAATCTGACCCCCAGGTCACCGCGAGTGCTTGTTCAAGCAGGATGGGACGTGTGCGGCACGTGTCGTGGACCTCCATCATACCGGGCGTGGCCGGGGCACCGGGGGACGATTCCGCATACGATTGCCTGGACAGGTCAGACCGGTGATTCTCGAGCGAGTCACGGCTGTGACACACATGAGTGATGGGGGCCGGGTGAGCACCGACATCGAACCGAGCGACCGGGTATGGACGATCCCCAATGGCATCAGTGCGGCCCGCCTGCTCCTCGTTCCGGTTTTCGCTGCCCTGGTGTGGCAGCAGCATGATGTGTGGGCCATCATCGTTCTGGCGGTCTCCGGCGCCAGCGATTGGCTCGATGGGGTTCTGGCGCGCCGTCTGGGGCAGGTGTCACGGCTGGGGCAGATGCTCGACCCAGCGGCTGATCGGCTGTTCATCTTGGTGACCCTGGTGGGTCTGGCCTGGCGTGGTGCGGTTCCGTGGTGGCTGCTGGTGGCGATCGTCGCCCGGGACCTGATGATGGCGGCGCTGCTGCCGGTGCTGGCGCGGCGCGGGTACGGCCCGTTGCCCGTGAATTTCCTGGGCAAGGCGGGGACGTTCGCACTGCTCTATGCCTTCCCGCTGCTGCTGATCGGGACGCTGGGCGGCTCGATAGGTCATGGTGCCTGGGTGGTGGGCTGGGCATTCGCCTGG
Source organism: Actinomycetales bacterium (assembly GCA_015655615.1). GTDB lineage: Bacteria > Actinomycetota > Actinomycetes > Actinomycetales > Cellulomonadaceae > Rarobacter. The sequence goes on along the minus strand of JAATES010000174.1, from coordinate 5,387 downwards.
TGGGGCGTTGCTATCTACTGGCTCGCCGGAGCGACGTATCTCTGGCAGGCCCGCGAGCTCCTGCGCGCAGACCGGACCTCGCCGGCATGACGGACTCGGTCCCAGGTCTTCCGGTCTCGCGGGTGCCGACGCGGGAACGCGTGGAGCAGCTGGGCACCCCGCATGTCGACAGGCCGCTGCGCCGGGTCGGGGAATCCATGACGCTCCTCACCGAGGTGATGGACCATCCACTCGATCCCAGTTACGTGCTGGCCGCCGAGCACCGAGGCAGGCACCATCGCAGTTCCTGGCGGGAACGAGTGCTCCTGCTCTCCATGGCGGTGGTCGCGGGGATCGCCGTGGTGGCGGCGGTCGCATCGTTGCGCGCCCCACAGCCCGCAGTCGCGCAGGCTCGATCGTTGCTCGCGGAGGAGATCCAGACCAAGCGGACGTCCATCGCGGCGCTCAACCAGGCGAACAGCGACTTGCGTGATGAAGTCGCTCAGCTGCGATCAGATGTGTTGAAGGGCTCCGACCCCGCGCTCCAGGAGCAGACGGATATCGACGCGATGGTCAGCGCCGCCGCTGCGGTGTCCGGACCTGGCCTCGTGGTGACCCTGCATGATGGTCCGCTCGCAGACCAGGACGACGCGGCGCAGGTCCAGGACCTCGATCTACAGCGCGTCGTCAATGAGCTCTGGGTCAGTGGAGCGGAGGCGATTGCGGTCAACGGCAACCGCCTTGGACCGACCAGTGCCATTCGGGGCGCCGGTGGCGCCGTGCTCGTGAATCTCGTGGCGCTCACGCCCCCGTATCGCGTGGAGGCCATCGGCGCGACGAATACGATGCAGGTGGAGTTCGCTCGCTCTTCTGTTGCCGATGATCTAGCTGCGCTCAAGGATAGCTATGGAATCGCATGGGAAGTGTCGGGAGCGTCGGCATTGACCTTGCCGGCGGCACCCACCAGCGTGCTCGTCTCGGCGACGCTGACGGGTGATTCTCCGGTTGCGTCCGGTGGGACGGGCACGTCCACCGGTGAGCCGTCGTCCGCTGTACCGTTCAGTCAGAAGGAGGGCTCGTGATTCCGGCGATTGGTTTGGCATTGGGCGTGGTCCTCGGACTGGTGCTCCAGCCCAATGTCCCTGTGGTCTTGCAGCCCTATCTGCCCATTGCCGTCGTCGCCGCGCTCGACGCGCTCTTCGGGGGTCTGAGAGCGTTGTTGGACGGACTGTTCGACGATCGGGTCTTCCTGGTCTCGTTCTTGTCCAATGTGGTGGTGGCGGCGGTGATCGTGTATCTGGGGGACCAGTTGGGCGTGGGCACCCAGTTGTCGACCGGCGTGGTCGTGGTGCTCGGCATCCGGATCTTCTCCAACGCGGCGGCTATTCGCCGGCACCTCTTCAAGGCGTAGCCGCTGATGGTCGACGAATCGGTGAGCGACGGCGAGCCCCGGGCCGCAGTGGCGGACGCGTCGGCAGGTGCTGACGAGGTCAGGCCGCGACATGGCGGCGCCACGGAACCGCAGGTCCCTCGACGCTTGGACACGCCATGGCGCAAGCTCATCCGGGCGTTGTCCCCGCGACCGACTCGGGCCCAGGCGCTCGCTGGGCTGCTGTGCGCCCTCGTGGGATTCGCCCTGGTGGTCCAGGTGTCTCAGGCGCAGTCCGATGGCCTGGCGAATCTGCGGCAATCCGACCTGGTACGGCTGCTGGATGAGGTGACGCAACGCGGAGACGCGCTCACGCAGGAACAGTCGGATCTGAAGCAGCAGGTCGATCAGTTGCAGACGGGTTCGAGTTCCAGCCAGGCCGCGATCACCGCCGCACGGGAGGCTGCCACCACCGAGGGCATCCTGGCGGGCCGATTGCCTGCCGAGGGACCGGGGGTACGGGTGACGATCACGGGGACGGTGACGGCGGCGGGCATGCTCAATGTGCTGGAGGAACTCCGCAATGCCGGGGCCGAGGTCATCCAGGTCAATGACGAGCGCATCGTCGTGTCCAGCTCGTTCTCCGATCGTGATGGCAGTGTGATCCTCGATGGCACCGAGCTCGTGGAGCCCTATCGGTGGCTGGCCATCGGCGATGCTGACACGCTTCAGCCTGCTCTGGAAGTTCCGGGCGGGGCCACGGCCGCATTGCGCAATGCGGGTGCGACCGTGAAGATCACGGCGCTGGAGAAAGTGGAGATCTCCGCCGTGCGCATCCCGCAACTTCCGCAGCATGCCGAGACTGCTCCGTCAGGTGGATCCTGAACATCGGTGGAGGTGCCGGGGAGCCGGGGCGAGACGGGGTCAGGGTTCGGGCAAGCCGTCGCGATAGAGTAGGTGAACACCAGGCCGAGCGTGCACCGATGTTCTTCCAGTCGCACGCCTTTGACACGACGTTGGAGGAGAGATGACACCGAACTCGCAGGTCAACGGCGAGGACCGACAGCCATCCCGTTCTGCCGGTGCGGACACGACGATCACCTTCGGCTCACCGGAGGCAGCAGAGGAGAGCCGATCGGCACTGGGACTGGCTGCCGACGAGGTGGCACTCGTGCAGGCTCTCCCGGCCGGAGCTGCGATTCTGATCGCGCAACGTGGCCCCGGCGTCGGATCGCGGTTCTTGCTCGATACCGATGTCGTCGAGGCCGGCCGGGCAGAGTCAGCGGACATCTTTCTCGACGATGCCACCGTGTCCCGCAAACATGCCCTCTTCGAGCAGGAGGGCGGGGCCTTCACGGTCAGCGATGTCGGTTCGCTCAACGGGACCTATGTGAATCGGGAGCGGATCGAGTCTGTCCGGCTGTACGACGGCGACGAAGTCCAGATCGGTAAGTTCCGTCTCAGCTTCTACTCCAGTCCCGCTTCGGGCCCAGGATCGGACGCGCACGACTCGGTGACTGCGTGAGGGCGGCGTCACCGGTCGGTCATGACGATGGGCAGCGCCGATCGACCGCAGGCGATCCCCATGACGACCGGGGAACAAGGGGCACGGCTGATGGCGGTGCGCTGGATCAGCCATCGGAGGCGTGGCCACGCGGGATCTCACGACGACCGAGTATGCGGATATCGGATGTCCTGGCCGCATTGCGGGCGGAGTTCCCGGCGGTCTCGCACTCGAAACTGAGGTTCTTGGAGGAACAGGGACTCATCGAGCCGCTTCGTACTGCCTCCGGGTATCGCCAGTACAGCCCAGCGGACGTCGAACGGCTCAGATTCGTCTTGGTCGAACAGCGGGACCGGTACCTGCCGCTGAAGGTCATCAAGGAGAAGCTCGCTGCGCTGGATGCAGGCGAGGCCTCGCACGATCAGCCGTTGATCCCTCATGTGGTCAGCCGGGACGGACAGCCGACGGGCCGTGTCACCCCGGTCTCCGCCGAACGGCTCGCCGCCGAGGCCGGGGTCGAGGTGTCCGTGATCGAGTCTCTCGTCGGGGCGGGCCTCCTGCGTCCGGATGCGCAAGGCCGCCTCGATGTCTGGGATCGAGAGGTCGTGGTGCTGGCTGCAGGGCTGGCCGAACACGGCATCCAGGCCCGCCACCTCCGCACTCTGCGTTCAGCTGCGGAGCGGCATGTCGACTTGGTGGCGCAGGCCGTCGCTCCCTTGCGGCGCCAGTCGGCGCCCTCGGCTCAGGCCAAGGTGAGCACGGTGGCGGCGGAACTGGGGGAGCTGTGTGCACAGCTACAGACGGCATGGATTCGCCAAGGCATCTCAGAACTGTGAGTGCCCGTCGATGTTTCAAGTGCGACTTGAGACACGCCGGTCGCGACACGCCGAAGCTGGGTCGTTGACCTGGGACTTTCCTGGCCGTACGTTGAACCTGTCGGTCGCGCACCAAGCGCGGCAAACCTGGATTGACCGAGTGCCACGGCGTTGCCACCACTGGAGAGGGCTCCTGCGGTGGCATCATGGAACATGGCAGTCGTGTTCACAAGTTCGGAGGACCCAGTGAGCGGTACACCTGAGAGCGATGCCGCGGCACGCCAGCGACCTTCGACCCGGACACAGGGCCTGCTCTTCGACGAAGACCTTCCGGACTTGGACGAGGCAGAGGGCTATCGCGGACCGATCGCCTGCCGCGCTGCGGGAATCACCTACCGGCAGCTCGACTACTGGGCGAGGACAGGTCTGGTCGAGCCCACCGTGCGCTCGGCGACGGGCTCGGGTACCCATCGCCTCTACAGCTTCCGGGACATCCTCGTCCTCAAGGTCGTGAAACGACTGCTGGACACCGGAGTCTCGTTGCAACAGATCCGAGTGGCGGTCGAGCACTTGAGGGAACGTGGTGTGGAGGACCTCGCGCAGATCACCTTGATGAGCGACGGCGCCTCGGTCTACGAATGCACGTCCGCCGACGAGGTGATCGACTTGGTCCAGGGTGGACAGGGAGTGTTCGGTATTGCGGTGGGACGGGTCTGGCGCGAGGTCGAGGGGACCTTGGCCGAGCTTCCCACTGAGCGTCTCGATGAGGAGCGGCCTGCGGTGGATGAGCTGTCGGCACGCAGGAGCAAGCGACTCGAAGCCGTCTGAGCGGTCCTGTCTGGCTTGTGTAGCCGGCCGCCGCCCACTTGCGCAGTGCGAGGTGTCCTTCAGTACGAGGTGTCCTTCAGTACGAGGTGTCCTGGAGCGTGAAACTGCGTCGCGCACGCGCCAGCAGGGTATCGAAGATCTCGCTCAACTCTCGAGCCGCAGGGCCCGGCCACTGATGTATCGGTAGCCCTGCACCTTGTGCTTGTTGCAGAGCAGTGCGTTCGGGCAAGGTGGGGGACAGGATGAGCGGCCCGAAGATCCGCTGGAGTTCCGAAATGCGGTAGGCATGCTCGGAGGTATGAGCGCGGGCCCTATTCACCACGACTCCAAGTGGCTGCAGCCGGGGGGCCAACGTGCGGCGGACGTCATCGACGGTTTCCAGGGCTCGTGCTGCTGCGGTCACCGCGAAAAGTCCCGGCTCCGTGACCACCAGGGCACGGTGACTGGCGGCGAGGCCCTGGCGCGTGAGGCCGCCGGACGACGGAGGACAGTCGATCAACACGAGGTCCCAGCGATCCGAATGGTCCTGTAGTGCCCGGGAGAGCCCGGTCAGCGTTCTCGGATCCGCTGGCGCATCGTAAGCAAGGGATTCGGGTGAGCCGGTGACGACATCGATGGATCGGTCGCCCCAAGGGCGTGCCACGGCCGCCGCATCGATCAGGGATCGGACGGGGTCGCGCAGCACAGCGGCGATAGTGGGGGACCCTGCCTCCCAGGCACCGACCGCCAACGTGGTGTCGGCCTGGGGATCCATATCGACCAAGAGCGTGCGCAGACCGGCCTGCGTGGCTGCTGAGGCAAGTCCCAGGCACACCGAGGTCTTTCCCACACCACCTTTGAGGCTGGTCACTGCGAGGATTTACACGCCGCCAGTCTAGTTGTCAGGCCATGC
>JAATES010000171.1 GCA_015655615.1 Actinomycetales bacterium | reverse complement strand
TCTCTGACGGCCAGCAGCGGTGAACCTGACGTTACTCGTACCGCTCCTTCATGGGCTGTGTCACAGGATCAGTTGGAGCAGTTGAACAGCGGCGAAGCGCTCAACGACCCGCGGGAAGACGCTGCGGCCGCAGTTGAAGCGGCGAGCGACGAACTCGCTGATCTGGGAATCGCCAATGAAGTACCCGAAGCTGTCGAGAGACCACAAGGTTTCGGCTCCCTAGCCGTGGACATCCCGGATCGGACAATAACCATCCGATGGAAAGGCGATGCGCCGGATTCAATCAAGCGCGTGGCTGGTGATAATCCGAAGGTGACCATCACTGTCATCGAATCTCCGTACACCGACGACGAGTTGACAAAGACCGGCATTTTCGTCTTCGACCAGCTGACTGAAGAGATCGGGGAGAAAGGTTACGTCTCCATCGTTTCACAGATCAATGATGGATCCGGCCTCAACGCCACAGTTGTTGTGACAGATTCGACGATCACGGAAGAAAACCTTCGCAAAGCGATCCAAAAGATCACCAGCATCCCCGTCGTGTTGACCATTCAGGCTGAGGACAGCCCTGATAATCCAGTGTCCGCATCGGCACCAGTATCGTGACGGCCTACTCTGAGGGTGGCCAAGAGATAGGCATCTGGAACAGGCCCTCCGCTGGCGTGGAATCAGCGCTCTGTCAACGCAGCAGCCGCTTTGACCAACAGAGCGAAGCTGCCCCCGCTCTTTGCTGAAACAGGTCCAGTTTGTCCGTCAACGGATGAAAGTGAGGCGACCCATGCATCAATATCGCCCTCATCCACAATCGCGCTCACGGTCTCCCCGTCGCATCCCTTCAGGAGGAGGCCTTGAGGATAGGCAGCGAGCAGGACCGCCCCGTCAGGAAGGCCTGCGCGAGGGTTGACAACGTGAACGTTCGGTGCAGATTCTTCTTCCTCTACGGGTGGATTCTCCTCACCAAGGAAGAGAACTTCAGTGCCCACAGGGGCGGCTTGGGATGCTTCTTCTAGGGAGAGAACTGTTGAAGACCCGTCACCGCCTGGAATGGGTGTCCCTTCTTCATCGAGGCCCTCACTGCCCAGATCGAACTTCACGTAAATGCGCCGCGACTCGATGCCCTTGATGGGTTCATCCACATCGATAGCGATCACGGCAAAACGCGTTGCGTCGCCCGCATCGATTATCGATCGCCCTGCAGACCATTGCGCGATTCGTCCCGACGCGACAACGTCCACCGCCGTTACCGCCTCACCCACTGAACGGAATCCCTCGTAGTCGTAGTTTTCCGACCCTCGAAGGACGTCACCTTGCGGCCCGCCATCTTCACATTCATCCCCCTTGATGTCGGCAGGGGTATCTGAGCTCAAAGCCGAAGTCGCAGATCCAGGACCTCCCTGGCTGGACAGCGATGCGGTTCCGGAAGGCTCGTCGCTGCATCCGACGGCGACCGAGAGAATGAGCGCCGCTGCCGCAACGCTCGCGATTGTTCGGATTCTCATGATTCCCCCTCATTGCCATACGGATTGATGTGCGGCCAGGGGCTGGTGATCGCCGCAGTGCGACGGACGGACGTCGGACTTGGACCGGCAGGTGCTGCAGCAAGCCGCCACGAACAGCACGAGTACGGTGGGTGCCGTGACCCCCGCCACACCCACCGACGGGAGGCCCGCAATCGATTCGATCATGCTTCTTCTCTGTCTCGGACGCACCCGAGCTTTCACTTCGCAGCCGAATGCGATATCAAAGGGGGCAAGAAGCTGGCTCCTCTGACTGCCCGCCGTCCTTCGCCCAGCAGCTTTGCTACGGCACCGTGAGCCGGCGCACCTATCCCACCGTGTGCCGCCCCATTGCGCGGTCCTTGAGCACCGTGGCCGAGACCAGGAAGCCGTCGGCGTCCAGGACCGTGCCTGACAGCTCCCGTTGCATGTGCTGTACTGCCCGCGCGAGGAGCGGGGCAGCCCTGCGGCGGGCGATCAGATGGAGTTGCGAGGGCTCTGCGGCTTCCAGTTCGGCGGAGTCTGGCGGCAGCCAGGATGCGGTGTAGATGTGCGGTCCGTATTCCCGCCAGTCCACGCTCTTCAGGGTCAGCGGAACGTCCCGGGTCGCACGCGTCAGTGCCACGACGATGGTTCCGTCATATTCCAATTCGACAAAGATGCCCGTGGAGCCATCCTCACCAGTGAAAGTGGCAGCCCGCGGCAGCACGGGGCGCAACAGCGACAGCACCCGCTCCATCGGTTGCGGATCTGGTGAGAAGAGCTGCAGATCGACGGCAGACGCGGGGTCCGGTCGCAAGACGGTACCGGAGGACTGGATGATCGCTCCGCCGGAATGCCGGGCCACTGCCAGTGCCCAGGCCCGCATGTCCGTCGCCTCCGCGACGCCGCCCTCTTCGGGCAGTGCGAAGAGGGCATGGTCGGTCGCAGCCAATCCCAGCCGCTGTGCATCGCGTCCCGTGATGACCGACGGGCCGACGAGGACCAGCGACTCGGTGAGCGCGAGCTGCGCCTGCACCTGCTCTGCCGCGGGAGCCATCCCTCGGAATCTAGCTCCGCCGTACCGCACGGAGCGCACGGACTCGGCTGCCTGATCGGGTGTGATCCGCCATTCGGCGTCGGCATACCGCGAGTGGGCCAACTCCACGATGTCGCGTGTGGCGGGAACTGCCAGGACATCGTGCCCCACCGCGAACTCGGGCAGCTGGTCTGGTGAGATCGGCGTCATGGAGTCAAACTACGTCGCCCGTGCGGCAATCGTGTTTCATTCAGGTGAACCACACGGGCAGATGTGACCGACCAAGGATGCCGCAGGTCAGCGGCTCCACGACCGACCGCTTGCCCATTCCGCGGCGGTCAGCATTGCGTGTCATCCGCTGGAACGATCCCATCGACCAGATAGTCTCCGACCGCGTCGAGGATGCAATCATTCGACGACCCGTAGGCGCCATGCCCCTCGCCGTCGTACGTGACAAGGACTCCGGAACTCAGCGTTGCAGCAAGTTTCTGAGCCCAGGCATAAGGGGTGGCGGGGTCGCCCGTCGTGCCGATGACCACGATCGGACCTGCTCCAGGTGCCGTGATGTCCATGTCCCGTTTCACTGCGGGAACCGGCCAGTTCGCACACATCAACGCGCCGTAGCCCAGGAACCGGCCGATGGTCGGTGCGGCCGCTTGCAGCTCTCTCGCCTCGGCGGCCATGACCGCGGGATCGCTCGACAGCCTGGGTTCCAGGCAGGAGATCGCGATGAAGGCCTGACCCGAATTGTCCGCGAAACCGCCCTCCGGGTCCCGGGAGTTGTAGGCGTCCGCGTTCTCCAGCAATCCGGAGCCGTCCCCATCATTGAGCGCCGAGGTCAGTGCACTGGTGAGGGTCGGCCACAGCGACTGCGAGTAGAGCGGGTACATGACTCCCAACAGGCCCAGGGCCTGCGTCAATGGCCGATCGGTGTCACCGGTGGGCATCGGAACGGCCAGCAGTCCGTCCAAGAATTTCCCGATCGTGGACATCCCCTCATCGCCCGAACCCGTCAGCGGGCAGTCGCCTCGTAGCTGGCAATAGTCCACATAGCTGCGCAGGGCCTTCTCGAAGCCTTCTGCCTGGCCCTGGACTTCCTCAGCCGGTGTGGCGGTGGGGTCGAGCGCGCCATCGAGGACCATCCGTCCGACGTTGCCCGGGAACAACGCCGCGTAGGTGCTGCCCAATTGCGTTCCGTAGGAGTATCCGAGGTAGTCGAGCTTCCGCTCACCCAAGACGGCCCGGAGCATGTCGAGGTCGCGGGCGGCGCTGGCCGTGTCGACATGCGCCAGGAGGTTGCCCGTGCCCGCCTGGCACGCTTTGCCCAGTGCGCTGGCCTCTGCGGAGGCCCGCGCCAGTCCTTCAGTCGTCTGCGGGTACGACGCTGCCAGGTACCGATCCCACTGCTGGTCGTCGTAGCAGAGCACCTGCGTCGACCTGCCGGTTCCCCTGGGATCGAACCCCACCACGTCGTAGGCGGCAAGAACGTCCGCACCGAACAGGTATTGCGCATAGGTGACC
>JAATES010000062.1 GCA_015655615.1 Actinomycetales bacterium | reverse complement strand
GCGTGACGCGGGAATCAAGACGACGTTCACCGAGGAGACCGGGACCTATCTGTTCGGTGAGCAAGCGGTGCTGTGCGGCGGGGTCTCACAGCTGATCGAGTACGGTTTCGAGACCCTCACCGAGGCGGGATACCAGCCGGAGATCGCTTACTTCGAGGTCCTGCACGAGATGAAGCTGATCGTCGACCTCATCTGGGAGGGTGGCATCACCAAGCAGCGCTGGTCGATCTCCGACACCGCGGAGTACGGCGACTACGTGTCCGGCCCGCGCGTCATCGACCCGCGGGTCAAGGAGAACATGAAGGCTGTTCTCGAAGACATCCGCAACGGTGCCTTCGCCAAGCGCTTCATCGAGGACCAGGATGCCGGTGCGCCTGAGTTCAAGGCACTGCGCGCCAAGGGTGAGTCGCACCCGATCGAGGCCACGGGCCGCGAGCTGCGCAAGCTGTTCGCGTGGCGCAACTCCGCCGACGCCGACTACACCGAGGGAAGCGCCGGACGCTAGCCGGAGGTGACCCTGGAGGGACGAAGGGGTCGCTGGAGGCCAGGGGTAGGGGCTTCTCGACCGGGGGGTTGGAGGGAAGCGCCGGACGCTAGCCGGAGGTGACCCTGGAGGGACGAGTGCCTGGTCCGGAACCATGGTTCCGGACCAGGCACTCGTGCGTCGCGGCCCCATCACCTGTACGAGGCCGCTTGGATGGGCGCGCTGACCGGTTGCTGATCGCCAGTAGCGGTGACCGCACAGCGAGACGACGCCGTTCGAGGCGTGATCATGGCGCTACCATGGTGGCCATGACGCGCACCATCTCCCTGGCAGTGATCCCCGGTGACGGAATAGGTATCGAGGTCGTCGAACAGGGCTTGCTCGTCCTGGATGCGGCGATCGCCGGAACGGAGGTGGCGATCGAACCGACCACGTTCGACCTGGGGGCGTCCCGGTGGCACCGCACCGGCGAGACCCTCACCGACGAGGACTTGGCGGCCATCCGTTCTCACGACGCCATCCTGCTGGGTGCAGTGGGCGACCCTAGCGTGCCGTCGGGAGTCCTGGAGCGTGGACTGCTGCTCAAGCTGCGTTTCAGCCTGGATCAATACGTCAACCTCCGCCCCGCCAAGCTCTATCAGGGCGTCACCTCGCCGCTCGCGAACCCGGGTGACATCGACTTCGTCGTCGTGCGGGAAGGCACCGAAGGTCCCTACGTCGGCAACGGCGGTGCCATCCGCGTGGGCACGCCGCATGAGGTCGCCAATGAGGTCAGCGTCAACACGGCCTTCGGTGTGGAGCGGGTGGTCCGCGATGCGTTCGCCCGGGCGCAGGCGCGTCCTCGCAAGCACCTGACGCTGGTGCACAAGCACAACGTGCTCGTGCACGCAGGTCACTTATGGCGCCGGACCGTCGAGGCAGTCAACGTCGAGTTCCCCGACGTGACCACGGACTACCTTCACGTGGACGCCGCCACCATCTTCCTCACGACGAACCCGTCGCGATTCGACGTGATCGTGACCGACAACCTCTTCGGGGACATCCTCACCGACCAAGCCGCCGCCATCACGGGGGGCATCGGGCTGGCTGCCTCGGCGAACATCAACGCCGATCGCACCGCACCATCCATGTTCGAGCCGGTTCACGGTTCTGCCCCCGACATCGCAGGGCAGGGCAAGGCCGACCCCACCGCAGCGGTCGCTTCGGTGACGCTGCTGCTCGAACACCTCGGCCTACCGGCCCAGGCCGCCAAGGTCGAGGCCGCCATCGCTGCGGACCTCGCCGAACGGGGGAGCCGAGTACGGACGACGGCCGAGGTCGGCCGCGACCTTGCGGAGCGCGTCGCAGGCTGACTGCGCCCCGTCGGATCGTCGCCGGGAACGCAAGCCACTGCGTGTCCTCGGTCGTCTTCACCGGTTACAGTCAAGAGCAGGACGGGCCTGACGGCTGCGCCCTGGATTCCCAGGTGAAAGGCGTTTGAACTATGACGACAACATTGTCGGACTTCGCCGCGCTCGCAGAGGCGTTCGCAGTCCACCCGACCGACACCCCGACGTCACCGCCGGATCGCGCGGCGGAGCTCGAATCCCCGCGATTCGGTACGGTGTTCACCGACCACATGGCCCGAATCACCTGGTCCAGGACCGCGGGGTGGAACAACCGCAGGGTGGAGAAGTACGGACCACTCCTGTTGAACCCGGCCAGTGCGGTCCTGCACTACGCGCAGGAGATCTTCGAAGGGCTCAAGGCCTACCGGCACGCGGACGGCTCGATCTGGACGTTCCGGCCGGAGGCCAACGCAGCTCGCTTCCAGCGTTCCGCACGCCGGCTTGCCCTGCCCGAGCTCTCGACTGAGGACTTCATCGGGGCATTGGCAGCAGTGGTGGCCGTCGACCGCGCCTGGGTTCCGGTGAAGAAGGACTTCAGCTTGTACCTACGGCCGTTCATGTATGCCTCCGAGTCCTTCCTGGGAGTGCGGCCCAGCGAGACCGCGGAGTTCCTGGTCATCGCGTCACCGGTCGGATCATACTTCGCCGATGGGGTCAAGCCAGTGTCGATCTGGGTGGCGGAGGACTACCACCGGGCCGGAAACGGCGGCACCGGTGCGGCCAAGTGCGGCGGCAATTACGCAGCGAGTCTGCTGCCACAGACCGAGGCCTATGCCCAAGGCTGCGAACAGGTGGCCTTCTTGGATGCAGAGACCACCACCTACCTCGAAGAGCTGGGAGGCATGAACGTGTTCGTCGTCAGGGACGACGGCACGATCGAGACGCCGACTCTGACGGGGACCATCCTCGAGGGGGTGACACGCAGCTCGATCCTTCAGCTCGCGGCCGATCGCGGGCACCAGGTCGTCGAACGCCGTATCCCGCTCGAGGAATTGCTTGCGGGAGTTCGCTCGGGAACGGTCAGGGAGGTGTTCGCCTGCGGCACGGCAGCGGTCATCACCCCGATCGGCAGGCTGAAGGGCGCCGACTTCGACGTCGAGGTCGCCGGGGGCAGCGCTGGCCAGCTGACGATGTCGCTGCGCGCGGAGCTCACGGGTATCCAGACCGGAGAGGTCGAGGACCGCCACGGCTGGTTGACGCAGATCGCGTAGCCCGGACCCCGGGCGGGCCTGC
>JAATES010000247.1 GCA_015655615.1 Actinomycetales bacterium | reverse complement strand
TTCGGCCTCCACCCGGGCGATCTTGCCGTCGAGCTCACCGGTGTGACCAGGACGGATATCAGCCTTGACCACCAGCGACACCCGATGCCCGCCTTCGCCCACCGCCTCGGTCGCACGGCGGATCACGTCGAGGCACTCGTCCCATTCGCCCTCGATCTCGGTGAACATCGAGCTGGTGCGATGCGGCAGACCAGACTCGCGTACCACGCGGATGGCACGGGCCACCGGACCTGCCACAGAGTCACCGGCGCCCAGCGGCGCCACAGAGAAGGCGAAGATCATGCTGCCATCGTGCCACGATCCGGCACCCGGCGGGTCCGGCCCGCCCACGGCCGAGTCCTATTCGGAGTCCTGCGCACGGAGCCGGTTCGTGGGGTCCAGGCCAGCCAGAATGGCGCTGGCGATGGCATCCAGCTGGGCGAGCTGTTCCGCGGTCAGCCGATCAATCACCAAGTCCCGGACGCTCCCGACGTGCACCGGAGCGGCGACCAGCACCTTCTGCCATCCGTCCTCGGTGAGCACTGCCTGGGTGGCCCGGCCGTCGCACGGATCGGGGATGCGCTTGACATAGCCCCGACACTCCAGCCGCTTGACCACATGTGAGAGCCTCGGAAGAGTCGCATTCGTGCGATCCGCAAGCGCGGACATCCGAAGGCTGCGCCCGTCAGCCTCAGACAGCTGCGCGAGCACGATGTAATCGAAGTGCGTGAGATCCTGCGTGCGCTGAAGCGGGCTGTCGAGTGCTCCGGGGAGCAGCTCAGCCATAGCCTCGAGCTTGAGCCAGGTCTTGAGCTCGCTCTTCGTCAACCATCGCGCCTCAGTCATAGCAGACATGATACCGCGTTGGTTGCATCGTCAACTTTCCAGGGCTATGGTTACTTGTATCAACAACCAACGATTCCGTCACACCGGGGGAATCGGGGCGTCAGACTAGGGAGCACACCTCATGAGCACCATCACCGTCATCGGAGCAGGCAACATCGGGTCGGCTGTGGCACAGCTCGCCCTCAAGGCCGGGCCGCCGTCCAGGTCATCAACCGCGATGTGGCGAAGGCCGCTCAGATCGATCCCGCAGTCCAGGCCGTGCCGTTCGGGACGCCCGTGGCAGGCGACCTCGTCGTCCTGGCGCTGCCCTATGCTGCCTTCGGTGACGTCGTCGCGACGTATGGCGACGCGTTGTCCGGCAAGACGGTCGTCGAGACCACCAACCCCGTGGACTTCACGACCTTCGATTCCCTCGTGGTGCCCACCGACAGCTCCGCGACCGCCGAGCTCGCGGCACAGCTGCCCGGCGCCGACGTGCTCAAGGCGTTCAACACCAACTTCGCGCACACGCTGGTCACCGGCCAGGTGGGCGACCTGCCCGCAACGATCCTCGTCGCCGGAGACAGCGCTGAGGCCAAGCAGGCCCTGATCGACCTCGTCACGGCCGGTGGACTGAACGCCATCGATGCGGGTTCGCTCAAGAGGGCACGTGAACTGGAGGCGACGGGGTTCCTTCAGCTCACCCTCGCGGCCTCCGAGAAGATCGGATGGACCGCCGGATTCTCGGTCACGGCCTGATCTGAGACCTCAGGCCGGAAGGCGCTCGGCCAGCAATTGGGCGAGCGCCTTCCCTTGCACGCCCGCCAGCTGGGAAGCCTGCGTCCGGCAGGAATAGCCGTCGGCCAGGTACAGATCGCCCTCGTCCGCGGCGCGCAAGGCCGGGAGCAGAGCATTCTCGGCCACCTGGACCGAGACCTCATAGTGGCCCTTCTCCATGCCGAAGTTGCCCGCCAGCCCACAGCAGCCGGCCAGCACTGTGATATCTGCACCGGCCTCACGCAACAGGGCCTCGTCCGGGCTGAAGCCCATCACCGAGTGGTGGTGGCAATGCGGCTGCACCACCGCGGTCACATCGGACAGATCGGGCAGCTGCCACTGGTCACCCGGTCCCAGTGGAGCAGGTGCCGAGAGCAGCTCAGCAAGCGTCATCGTCTGCGCGGCGACCGCTGCCGCCCGGGGATCGTCTGGATTGAGTTCCAGCAGGTCGGAGCGGAGGACTCCTGTGCAGGACGGCTCCAGCCCGATGATCGGGATGCCGTTGACCGCGAACGGCCCCAGGACCTCGAGCAACTGCTGCTGCCGCTTGCGGGCTCCGTTGAGCTGACCGGTGGAGATCCACGTCAAGCCGCAGCACGCCTGCGCATCGGGGACGATCACGTCGTAGCCTGCCGCCTCCAGCACGCGCAATGCAGCCTGCGGAACCGCCGGGTCGAGCGCATCGCTGAACGAATCCGTCCAGAGCACCACCCTCGTTCGGGCGTCCGGCGAGGCCGCAGGTGCCACGGTCTGACCAGCGGCAGACCTGACGTCGTCGCGACGGTTCTTGCGGTACCAGGTACGGAAGGGAACCGGGGCGAAGGAGACCATCTTGCGCCGCGAATCCATCCCGCCGATGCTCAGGACCGCTTTCGCGATCGGGCGCACCCCCAAGATGCCGTTCGCCAGGTGGGCCAGCGGGCTGAAGCTCGACACCAGCCTCGCCCACCGCGGCAGCCAGCCCAGCACGTAGTGGTTGACCGGCCGGAGCTTGCCTTCATACCGGCGATGGGTGACCTCGGCCTTGTAGGCGGCCATGTCCACCCCGGCCGGGCAATCGCTCGAGCAGGCCTTGCAGCTCAGGCAGAGGTCGAGCGCATCGTGGACCTCCGGCGCAGACCAGCCGGAGGTGATCAGGGAACCGTTGATCATCTCCTGCAGCACGCGCGACCGGCCACGGGTCACGTCCTTCTCGTCACGGGTCGCCTGGTACGACGGGCACATGAACCCGCCAGACGGCCCG
Source organism: Actinomycetales bacterium (assembly GCA_015655615.1). Classification (GTDB taxonomy): domain Bacteria; phylum Actinomycetota; class Actinomycetes; order Actinomycetales; family Cellulomonadaceae; genus Rarobacter. The sequence continues at coordinate 936 of JAATES010000247.1, read as the reverse complement.
TTGTCGGCACGGCATTTTCCTACGCCAGTGCACCGATGGACGGCCTTGGTGAAGTCACCTTCGTCATGGATGAAGGCGAATCCGGTGCCCCGCTTGATCGGCGGCGCGGCCGGCCGGCGCAACTGGGCATCGAGTGCGTCAGGCCGGACCACCACGCCGGGGTTCATGACGTCCGACGGGTCGAACAGCGCCTTGAACTGCCCGAACACCTCGATGGCCTGAGCCGAGTACATGATCGGCAGGAGTTCGGACCGGGCTCGCCCATCGCCGTGCTCACCGGACAGCGACCCGCCATGCCGCGCGACCACGTGAGCCGCCTCGGTCATGAACCGCCGGAAGACCGACCCGTCGTGCTCCAGCGGGAGGTTGATGCGGACATGGATGCAGCCGTCACCGAAGTGCCCATAGGGCACACCGTCCAAGTCATACTCCGCGAGCAGAGCGTCGAAGTCCCGCAGGTAGCCACCCAGGTTCTCCGGAAGAACTGCGGCATCCTCCCACCCGGGCCACCCCTGATCGCCGGACGGCGTGCGCCCCGCCAGGCCTGCGCCATCGGCACGGATGCGCCACATGGCCGAGGCCTCAGGTCCAGCGGGAAGGATCTTGACGGCGTCGGTCGCAGCCGCAGCAGCCAGCTCCTGAGCAGCACGCCACGCCTCTTCCGGGGACTCGCCGCCCACCTCGACCATGAGCCAGCCGTTACCCGCCGGCAGCTCCGGCACGGCGGCAGCTCCCTTGGCACGGCGCACGATGTCCATCAGACGTGCGTCCAGGCCTTCGATCGCGAGCGGCTTGAGCGCCAAGAGCGCCGGTACATCATCCGCCGCCAGCGGCATCGTCTCGTAGCCCAGCACGACCAAGGTCGGGGCCTTCGCCATCGGCACCAGGTTGACAGTGGCCTCCAGGATGGTGACCACCGAGCCTTCGGTGCCCACC
>JAATES010000165.1 GCA_015655615.1 Actinomycetales bacterium | reverse complement strand
GTGCCCACGGTGTGGCCGGAGGCGGGCCCGGGGGGAGTCGGTGGCGGCGAACTCGGACATGTCTCACTGGCGGCGCAACGCTTGTGGAAGGCAGAAGTGCTGCGCGAGCAGATGCGGCGACTGGCCGGCCTGGATGTGGACGCGACGGTCGAGGCGGCGGCCCACGACGATGCTCGCGACGGGCTGGGGTGGCGTACGCGCATCAACCTCGTCGCCGACGAGCACGGCCGGATCGGGATGCTACGGCACCGCTCGCACGAGGTCGTGGCCCTGCAGCGCATGCCGCTCGCCACCATGGCGGTCACGGACATGCTGGCGAGGGAACGGGTGTTCTCCCGGCGCTGGCAGCCTGGCACCCGGATCGAGGCGGTGGTGCCGGCCTCGGGCATCGGCGGGCTGCTGCTGGTCGAAGGCATCCCATGGCGGCATGGCCGGGTCGACCGGCGTCCCAACGCGCGACGCAGTGTCCAGGAACTGGTGACCGTGCACCGGAACGAGTACGACTACCGGGTGGCCGCTGCCGGATTCTGGCAGGTCCACGACCAGGCCCCTGGCCTGCTGGCGACTGCGGTGCTCGACGAGCTGACCTCTCGCGGTTCCCTGACCGGTGCTCGCGTCATGGACCTCTACTCCGGCGCAGGGCTCTTCACGACCGTGTTGGCCGACGCCGTGGGGCCCTCGGGAGGCGTGCAGGCAGTCGAGGGCAGTGTGCAGGCGGTCCGCGATGCCCGGCGCAATGCCTTCAGCTTGCCGCAGGTCTCGCTGCACCAGGGGCGGGTGGATCAGGTGCTGCGGGACCAGTCGGACGGCGCACTGGCGCAGGCGGACGCCGTGGTGCTCGACCCGCCGCGGACCGGCGCCGGGCGCGACGTGGTCGACCTGATCGCCGCGACCTCCGCCTCCACTGTGGTCTACGTCGCCTGCGACCCTGCTGCCCTGGCGCGTGACGTCGCCTCGTTCCATGCGGCCGGGTTCGCCATGGGGGCCGTGCGGGGCTTCGACATCTTCCCGCACACGCACCACGCCGAGTACGTCGCGACCTTGCTCCGGTAGGGCGCGCGCCGCCGCACCGGGGTGCGCTCCCGCTGCTGGCCCCGGGGTGCAGCGGTTAAGGTCTACCCCATGGCCAACTCGCAAGCTCCTGCCACGTCACTGACCGGACTGTCGGCCTCGGACGTCGCTGCACGCGTCGCTGCGGGCCAGGTCAACGTCACCGATGACCGCTCGTCGCGCAGCATCGGGAGCATCCTGCGTGCCAACACGCTGACGTTGTTCAACCTGATCCTGTTCATCGCACTGGTGCTGGTGCTGAGCACTGGACGGTGGGCGGATGCCGCCTTCGGCGGAGTCATCATCATCAACATCTTCATCGGAGTCGTCACGGAGGTCCGCGCCAAACGAACGCTCGACCGGCTCGCGATCCTCAATGCTGCCCATGCCGTCGTGCTGCGCGACGGCGCCGTCCAGCACATCGCGATCGCTGACGTGGTCCTCGACGACGTTGCGCAGGTTGCGACCGGCGATCAGATCCCCGCGGATGGCGAGCTGGTCGCGATCTCCGGCCTGGAGGTCGACGAGTCGCTGCTGACAGGCGAGTCCCGGCCGGTGCGCAAGGCGGTCGGGGACGAGGTCCTCTCGGGGTCATCGGTCGTCGCCGGAACCGGCACCTACCGGGTGACGCGCGTGGGTGCGGACGGATACGCCAACAAGCTCACCGCCGCCGCCAAGCAGTACTCCACCGTGCATTCCGAACTGCAGGGCGGCATCAACACGATCCTGCGGTACGTCTCCATCGCCATCGTCCCCATCGCTCTTCTGCTCGCATGGAGCCAGCTGCGTTCGACCGGCGGGTGGGCGACCGCCTGGGAGGGCGGGCATTGGAAGGATGCGGTCGTGGCGGCGGTGGCCGGGGTGGTGGGCATGATTCCCGAGGGCCTGGTACTGCTCACGTCCCTGAACTTCGCTCTGGCCGCCGTCATCCTGGCGCGCCAGCAGGTGCTGATCCAGGAGTTGCCTGCGGTGGAGATCATGGCCCGCGTGGATGTGCTGTGCCTGGACAAGACCGGCACCCTGACGGACGGCACCATCGCGTTGACCACCCTGGTGGACCTGCAGGTGGATGGCCGTGCGGCACCCGGCGCGACTGCCGCGTCCGGTGCGCGCGAGGCTCTTGCCGCGTTGGCCGCGGCCGATGGCGGCAATGCCACCTCGCAGGCCCTGTCGTCCGGCCTGGCCGAGGTGACACCCGTCCCGGTCACGGCCGCGGTGCCGTTCTCGTCCGCCCGGAAGTGGAGCGCCATCGAGACCGCGCAGGGGGCCTGGGTCCTGGGCGCCCCGGAGATCCTGCTGGCCGAGCGCACCGACGAGGCTGCCGCGAATGCGCTGGCACAGGTCGCGCAGGGTGCCTCGACCGGGGCTCGGGTGCTCTTGCTGGCCTCCGTTCCAGCGGGCCTGCCCGATGTCGACGCGCCGTTGCCCGCGGACCTCGTACCTGTGACTGTCGCAGTGCTGGGGGAGAACGTGCGTCCCGATGCGGCCGACACCCTGAGGTTCTTTCGGGAACAAGGTGTCGCCGCCAAGGTGATCTCAGGGGACAACCCCCAGACCGTGGCTGCCATCGCCAGCGAGCTGGGGCTGCTGGGCGACGGGGTGGCCGTGGAGGGTTACGATGCGCGCGAGCTGCCCGAGGACCTGGACGAGCTGGCCGCCGTCCTGGACGATCATCACGTCTTCGGCCGGGTGGTGCCCGAGCAGAAACGTGCCATCGTCCATGCGCTCCAGCGCCGTGGTCATGTCGTGGCGATGACCGGCGACGGCGTGAACGACTCGCTTGCCCTCAAGGATGCCGACCTGGGCATCGCCATGGGCAACGGCGCTCCCGCAACCAAGGCCGTGGCCCGCATCGTGCTGCTCGATGGCCGCTTCGCGACTCTGCCAGGCGTGCTGGGCCAGGGGCGGCGCGTCATGGCCAATATGGAGCGCGTCTCCACGCTCTTCCTGACGAAGACGGCCTACTCGTTCTTCCTGGCGCTGGCGACTGTGGCGCTGACGTTCTCGCTGGGAGCCTGGGAGTACCCGTTCCTTCCGCGGCACTTGACCTTGGCGGGCGCGCTGACGATCGGAATCCCGGCCTTCTTCCTCTCCCTGCCCCCCAACAACAGACGCTACGTCCCGGGCTTCCTGCGGCGGGTGCTCAGCTTCGCGTTGCCGGTGGGACTGGTCCTCGGAGTCGCCGTGCTGGCATCGTTCGCGGTGCTGCGGGGGAGCGGCACGGTCCCGGCAGAGACCGTGAACGTCGCGCGCACTGCCACCACCGCCGTGCTCATCGGGGTGGGATTCTGGGTCGTGGGGCTGCTGGCCCGTCCGCTTCAGGCTTGGAAGGTCGGGCTGATCGCGCTCCTTGCCGCTGCGGCCGTCGGCGCCTACACCATCCCCTGGGTGCACACGTTCTTCCTGCTGGAGCCGTTGACCGCCGGAGAATGGCTGACCGTCGCCATCGTGGTGCCGGTCGCCTGGGTCGTCATCGGGGCATTGCACCTGATCATCGGGCGAGCCAATGATCGAGCACTCGCGGCGGCGCGTGAGGGGTAGCGGGGACGGGCCTTGGAACCCCATACACGGGGGCGGCAAACTATCTTGACGTCAAGATAGTTTGATAGGATGGTCAGGCGATTCCAGCACTACGCTGGGACCAGCCCCCCACCTATGCGGATGTGCAGCGATGTGGATCCGCTACTCGCCCAAGGAGTTGCGCATTGAGCAGCGTCGACACATTCGGATCCAAAGGAACGCTCGCCGTCGGCGACTTGTCCTACGAGATCTTCCGGCTGTCCGCAGTACCCGGCATTGAACGGTTGCCCTTCAGCCTCAAGGTGCTGGCGGAGAACCTGTTGCGCACGGAGGACGGCGCCAACATCACGGCCGATCATGTGCGCGCGCTCGCCCAGTGGGATCCGGATGCCCAGCCGAACACAGAGATCCAGTTCACCCCGGCACGCGTCATCATGCAGGATTTCACCGGCGTGCCCTGCGTGGTGGATCTCGCCACCATGCGTGAGGCCGTCGGCGACCTGGGCGGCGACCCGGAGCGTATCAATCCGCTGGCACCCGCCGAGCTGGTCATCGACCACTCGGTCCAGATCGACGTGGCCGGACGAGCGGACGCGTTCGAGCGCAACGTGGAGATCGAGTACCAGCGCAACCACGAGCGCTATCAGTTCCTGCGCTGGGGCCAGACGGCCTTCGACGACTTCAAGGTGGTCCCGCCGGGCACCGGCATCGTGCACCAGGTCAACATCGAGTACCTGGC
>JAATES010000208.1 GCA_015655615.1 Actinomycetales bacterium | reverse complement strand
GTCCGCGGTGAGGCCGGCGAGGACCTCTACGGCTGCTTCCTGAAGGATTACGCCAAGTCAGCTTGGTAGGCCGAGCGGACCGGGGCTCGCGGGTGTCACGATCTCAGTACTGCTCCGACCCGGCGCGCCGCCTCGGCCACGGCCCCCTGCCGCACGACGGCGGCATCCTGCGCCGTCAGCGTCCGGTCCTTCGCCCGCAGCCGGAGGGCGAAGGCCAGGGACTTCTTCCCCTCCCCGACCTGCTCCCCGCGGAAGACGTCGAAGAGCCGGACCGATTCCAGCAGCTCACCGGCGCCGGCACGGATCGCCTCGGCGACCTGACCTGCGGGGATGTTCTCGTCCACGACCAGCGCCAAGTCCTCCTTGCCCAGCGGGAAGGCCGAGACCGGGACGGCCTGCAGCGGTGCTGCCGGCGCGGCAGCCATCACCGCGTCAAGATCGACCTCGAAGGCGACGGCACGCGCCGGAAGACCCAGCCGCTCGACGACCTGCGGATGCAGCTCTCCGGCGAATCCTACGGTGGCACCGGAACCGTCTGCCACCGTCAACCGCGCGGTCCGGCCGGGGTGCCATGGTGCGTGACCGGACTCGGCCGTGACTGCGAGCGCCACACCACAGGTCTCTGCGATGGCCTGAGCCAGCGCGATCGCATCGGACCAGTCCGCGATACGCCCCGGACCCCACCATCCGGGCAGGTCACGGTGTCCCGCGAGCACCCCCGCGATCCGCCGGGGCTGCGGTGGCACCGCGGCCCCGATGGCCGCCAACTCCGCGGCCGACGGTCGCCTGCCTCCCGGCAAGGAAGGCGCAGCGGGTGCCTCGGGGGACGGGAGCGTCACCAGTCCCGACTCGAACACGGCGATGTCGCCGGCCCCGCGAGCCACGTTGCGCCGCACGGTGGCCAGTAGCGTGACCAGAAGCGAGGTGCGCAGGTACGGCTGAGCCTCGGAGAGCGGGTTGCGCAGCCGGATCGCCTGGCGCCTCGGATCGGAGTCGGGGAGGGCGAGGTCGTCCCACTGATCACTGCCCACGAAGGGATAGCTCAGCACCTCCACCAGGCCTTGCTCCGCCAGTGTCCGGGAGACGGACCTGCGCGTCCGCTGTGCGGCCGTCAGACCACGACCGGGCGGTGCCGCTGGCAAGACGGGAACGATGTGGTCATACCCGACGATCCTGGCGACCTCCTCGACAAGTTCGGCGGCGCCGGTCAGGTCCGGACGCCAGGACGGAGGACGCACGGTCAGGCGCTCGTTCCCGCCGACCCCGCCGTCACTCGTGACCTCGCAGCCGATCTTCCCCAGGATGCCCACCACTTGGTCGCGCGAATAACGCACCCCCACCAGCCGCTCGGGTTCACCCACCAGCATGGTGAGGGGCGCTGCCGGCTTCACCGCGTCGTAGTCGCTCACTGCGGAATCGGCCACACCGCCGCCGAGGTCGACCAAGAGGTCGACGACCCGTTGTGCCGCCACCGGCGCCAAGTGTGGATCGACGCCTCGTTCGAAGCGCTTGGCGGCCTCGCTGGGCAGCTTGTGCCGTCGGGCCGTGCGCGCGATCGAGATCGGATCGAAGTGCGCCGCCTCGATGAGAACATCACGGGTCGTGTCCGTGACCTCGCTGAGCGCGCCGCCCATCACTCCGGCGAGGCCCAGTCCGCGTGCCCCGATCTGGCCCTCGGGTGAATCGGAGATGAGGAGGTCTTCCGGGTTCAGCGTCCGCTCGGCGTCATCAAGTGTCGTCAGCCGCTCGCGAGACCTCGCGCGGCGGACCACGAGGGGCGCGGCGAGCGCAGCCAGGTCGTAGGCGTGCAACGGCTGACCGAGGTCGAGCATGACGTAGTTGGTCACATCGACGGTCAACGAGATCGGCCGCATTCCCGACTGAGTCAGCCGGCGCCGCAACCAGTCCGGGGACGGTGCCTCCGGGTCGATCCCGCGCACGATCCGGGTCACGAAGCGGTCACAGCCTGCCACCGCGTTGATCGGGGCGTCATCAGTCACCTGGACGGGGAATCCCTCGGGGGTGGCTGACGGAAGCCCCTGCGTGACGGCGCCGTGGTCGGTGAAGGACGCCCCGGTGGAGTGCGAGTACTCACGTGCCACGCCACGTACCGAGAAGCAATAGCCGCGGTCGGGAGTGACGTTGATCTCCAGGACCTCGTCCGCCAG
>JAATES010000197.1 GCA_015655615.1 Actinomycetales bacterium | reverse complement strand
CTGGACCGGTACGACGCCTTGAGGAAGGCTCCGGGCGTGGCGGCTACAGCAGCTTCCGGGCAGCAGCCCACCGGGTGATCTCGTAGCGCGATGACAGCTGGAGCTTGCGCAGCACCGACGACACGTGGGTCTCGACCGTCTTGATGGAGATGAACAGCTCCGAGGCGACCTCGCGGTAGGAGTATCCGCGCGCGATCAGTCGCATGACCTCCTGCTCGCGGGCGGAGAGCCGGTCGAGCTCGGCGTCGTGGGTGGCCAGGTCGATCACCTGCGTCCCGAAGGAATCGAGCACGAAACCTGCCAGCCGCGGCGAGAACACCGCGTCGCCCGCCGCCACCCGGCGAACCGCGTCGCACAGGCTCACTCCGTCGATGGCTTTGGTGACATAGCCTCGCGCGCCGGCACGGATGACCGCCACCACGTCCTCCGCGGCATCGGACACCGAGAGCGCCAGCATGCGGACCTGCGGCGCCAGGTGACTGCACCGCGCGGCCACCTCGGCTCCGCCGCCACCCGAGCCTCCCGGAAGGTGCACATCCAGCAGGACCACGTCAGGACGATGCTCCTCGATCACGGCGATGGCGGCGGTGACCTCGGCGGCCTCCGCCACCACGACCAGATCGGGGTCCAGGCTGGCACGCACCCCGGCACGGATCATGTCATGGTCGTCCACCAGGACGACTCGCACCGGGGCGGTCCCCGGCCCCGCAGTCGGCGTCGTCATCATTCCTCCAGGGTCGTTTCCGACGTGATCGCCTCCGGCAGGTCATCGGAAGGGTGCCCGTGCCACGGCATCCGCATGCGGACCTCGGTGCCCGCACCCGGAGCACGGCGGATCTCCACGCTACCGCCCCGTCGGGTGACCCTGCCCACGATCGACTCCCGCACGCCGAGGCGATCGGCCGGAACCTCCTGCGGATCGAACCCCGGCCCATGATCGCGTACGGAGATCTCCACCTCACCCGGACCGGCCTCCAGATACAGCGAGATGGGCGGGGAGCCATGCGCGACAGCATTGAGAAGCGCCTCCCTGGTCGCCTGCAACAGCGCAGCCGAGTTCTCCGTCGGGTTCGCATCGCCGACCACGACCGTGTCGATGCTGACGTCCCACCGGTCCTCGATGCTCGCCGCGAGGGCTCGCAAGTCTGCGGCCAGCGACGTGCCCGTTGCGGGAGAGTCCTCATAGAGCCACTGACGCAGCTCTCGCTCCTGGGTCCGCGCGAGCCGGGCGACGTCGGCCGGGCTCCCCGCGACCCGCTGGATCATCGAGAGCGTCTGGAGCACGGAGTCATGCAGATGAGCCGCGATATCAGCGCGTTCCTCGGAGCGCTCCCGGGCCGCTCGCTCCTCGCCCAGGTCGTTCAGCAGCCGGAGGCCCCAGGGTGCCAGCACCAGTGCGGCCCCCGCCAGCACCGCCAGCGCAGCCATGGCTGCCGTCACCATCGTCTGTGGAGTCGAGTCCTGCCCGACCAGAAGCAGAACCCCGAGGATCACCAGCGTCAGACCGCCGCTGAGCCGCACCACACCCCAGGGAGTGCGGCCGCCGGCTCGTTCCAGCAGACGACCGCGCTGGGCCGCATCGAGCTGGCTCCAGGCCAACACGGCGCCGGCGGCCACGATGAGCACGGGGACCAGCCACTGGGCATGCAGCTGCCATCCCAGCTGCGTGCCCACCAGTGAGAGGGCCACCGTCACCAGGATGATGCCGACGGCGATATCACTGATCGCCAGGCGCTCGAAGACCGACGTGATCGCACGGCGCACCGGTTCCACCGTGGTGTCCGCGATCGGCCGCGCCCCGCGGGCACGCCCCGGGTCTGCGACCAGCCGGGCCGCCTGCGCCGGATCCCCCGGCGGCACGGTCACCCAGAGGAACACATACATCGCTAGCCCCGCTCCGCCCGCGAGCGCCAGCGCGATGAAGGTCCAGCGCACCAGGTCGAGCCGCACCTCGAGGTGCGCGGAGACTCCGGCGCACACCCCGCCGAACACCCGCCGCCGGGAAGGGCGCCGCAGCGGAAGCCGCACAGCACGTGCCGGAGGCAGCGGCGATCCCTGCACGCGGCCTCCTGGAGGCGGGCCAGACGGCGGAACTGGTGGCACGGTCACCCGGTGATCGTCACACGGTGAGCGCTTCGATTGCGACCCCGGACCGAGATTTCAGGGGCGACTCAGGGACACACCGGATGCCGCACTGCCTCCCCGGACGCCAGGATGGAGAGATGCACACCGGCGAGGCGCCGCCTCCTCTTCAGCCCGATCCGGCCACGTCTGCCGGGCCTGCGCCCGGCGAGGACCCGTTCTTCACCGCTGTGCGCCGCATCGGGATCGTCCGGACCGAATCGCGATGGGTCGGCGGGGTCTCAGGTGGTGTCGCCCGCCGGCTGGGCATGGACCCGCTGCTGGTGCGCGCGGTGTAGATCGCAGCGATGATCCTCAGCGGGTTCGGTGTGCTGGTGTATGCCGCAGGCTGGGCACTGCTCCCTGAGGAACGCGACGGACGTATCCACGTCCAGGAAGCGATCCGGGGCAGGTTCGACGTCGCCGTCGTCGGCATCGGCCTGCTGGTCGTCGCTGCATGGGGAACCGGGCTGGGTCAGCTGAGCCCCAGCCTGCCCTGGGGACAGGGCGTACCGGGCACTGTCCTCTCCTTGGCGGGCACGGGACTCGTCCTGGGACTCGTGTGGCTGGTCTTGAGGACCTCGCCTCGCTCGCCGGACGCCGCCGAGCCGTCGCAGGCCCCCTCGTCACCCTCACCAGCCTCACCCGGCGACACCCTGCACGCCTCCTCACCCGTCCCCACCTCCGCTGCTGCCCCGATCGCTCCGCCGGCGGCATCCGCGCACTTCGCCGTCCCAGAACCCGCCGCCCCAGAACCCGCCGCCCTGCGCCGCGCACCCCAGGTCACCGGGCTCGTCGTCGCCGCAGTGACAGGGGTGTGCATGATCAGTGCCGCCGTTCTCCTCGCCCTGCACCGCTCAGGCGCCTTCTCGGGACCGCTGCTCAGCACGATCACCGGCAGCATCGGCGTGATCACCGGAATAGCGCTCATCGGGGCCGGCGTGCGCGGCTTCCGCTCCCCTGGGATCGGCGCCCTCGCCATCGTCGCCCTCGTGGCGGCCGGGCCTTCTCTGATGTGGGACGCGCTGTCGGAAGGGGCGCACTCGGCCGATGTGCTGGCCTTCAGCGAGTCGACCTGGGCTCCCACGACCCTCACCACCGCCAGCGAGGGAATCGTGGTCGCCGCGAGCGAGACCACGATCGACCTGTCCAGACTTCCCCGGACCGGCAGTGGCACTGTGGAGATTCCGATCCGGGCTGCCGCAGCCGACCTCACGATCCTGGTGCCGCAAGGCGTTCCGGTGACGGCTGACATCGCACTGGCAGGCGGGGAGGCGAGCTGGAACCTCGGCTCCGACGCCCGGACCGAGTCCTGGCTCGCCGGGAGCACCGAGTTCACCTCGGCCGAAGCAGAGGCTGGCCAGCTCCCTGCCTTCCACCTCGACATCCGAGGTGGCGCCTCCTCCATCACCGTCGACACAGCATCCACCAAGGAGCCCGCATGATCGACGACGATCGCACCACCCCGGTCCGCCGACCGCGGATGGTCACCATCATCTGGGGCGCGCTGGTGCTGATCGCCGGGATCGGGATCCTCGCCTGGAGCGCCGGTCAGCGCTTCGACCTCGCCCTAGTCGGCAGCGCTGTGCTCGGTCTGGCAGGTCTGGCCCTGATCCTCAACGCGATCGTCGGCGCGTTCCGCTCCCGTTAGACGGTGGGGCGATCGCCTTCGGGGTCCTCCTCCAGCGTGCCTTCCGGAGTCTGCGGTGGTTCAGGGGCAGCCAGCACGCCATCCTGCTCCGGCACGTCCAGCGGTTCCTGTCCGGGTGCAGTCCCGGCACGCTCGACTGGAGAGTCCCAGCTCTGCGAGGGCGGGGTCGGGACGAACTCAGGCGGGACCGGAATGGTCTCCTGGCGGACCGGGACAGGCTCCGGCTCGGGGTCAGGCAGGT
>JAATES010000046.1 GCA_015655615.1 Actinomycetales bacterium | reverse complement strand
CCGCCATCGGAATGGAGCAGCACACTGCCATCAGCCTTGACCACCACCAGCCGGACGGCTTCGGGCAGGTATGCCGACAGCCGCCCGGAATACCGGGCACTGCACCTGGCCACCACGATCCTCATGACTGCCACCTCCTGCCGGGGGTCACGTGGCCTGTCCCGTTCACAGCACCGCTCCGCTCTCCGAGGGCGGAGCCGACTCGAACCACGAGGCCAGGCCCGCATAGGCCGACTGGGACATGGTCAGCTCGAAGGTCTCCGCGTCGTACTCGCACCGCACCAGAATCAGATCCGGCCGTCCGGACTCCGCCAGGGAGAACCTCTCCACCACCGTGAGCAGGTCCCGCTGCCATCGCTGAGCCGGGTGGACCGATAGTGAGCGCACCCGCCACCAGGTCACGGAATACGAGCCGAAACGGGCCACCCCGGTGCGCCACGGCGTGTGCTCGCCGCAGCGCATGGCACAGATCACGGACCCTGCGAGCGAACACAGCCGACGGAATCGTAACAATGCCCACAATGCCACCGAGAAGACCACGAGGAGCAGTGCCAACGAGATCCAGCCGGCTGCCCCCATCTGCGCGCTGACCTCAGTGCGACGACGTGGCCGCGACAACCACGTCCGCGTCGTCGACCACAATGGTCACCACATCGGAATCGATCGACAAGAAGCCACCGGAGACGGCCACCGCGATGGGATCGCCTTCGATCGGCTGCACCCGGACCGTACCGGAACGCAAGACACTGAGCACCGGTGTGTGGCCTGCCAGCAGACCGATCTCACCGTCAGCCGCCGGCGCCACCACCATGCGGGCGGCACCCGCCCACACGGTCTCGCGCGCTGACACGAGGTTCACCTCGAGTTGAGCCATGTCATTCCTCACCTAGCTTCGAACAGGCAGCACTGCGAACGACCGGCGTCAGACGCCGTACTCCTTCTGGATTCGGGCCCAGTTGCGTTCGAGATCCTCCAGGCCGCCGATGTTGAAGAAGGCCTGCTCCGCGATGTGGTCGAACTCGCCATCAGCGATCTTGGTGAAGGCCTCGATGGTCTCCGTCAGTGGCACGGTCGAGCCGGCTACTCCGGTGAACTGCGTAGCCATGTACGTGTTCTGCGACAGGAACTGCTGAATGCGGCGTGCCCGCGAGACCGCGGTCTTGTCCTCTTCGGAGAGCTCGTCGACACCCAGGATCGCGATGATGTCCTGGAGCTCCTTGTTCCGCTGCAGAATCTGCTTGACCCGGGTCGCCGCGTTGTAGTGGTCCTTGCCGACGTACCGCGGGTCGAGGATACGCGAGGTGGAGGCCAACGGGTCCACCGCGGGGTAGAGGCCGCGCGAGGCGATCTCACGGCTGAGCTCGGTGGTCGCGTCCAGGTGCGCGAAGGTGGTCGCCGGAGCCGGGTCGGTGTAGTCGTCGGCCGGGACGTAAATCGCCTGGAGCGAGGTGATCGAGTGACCACGCGTCGAGGTGATGCGCTCCTGAAGCACGCCCATCTCATCGGCAAGGTTCGGCTGGTAGCCCACTGCCGACGGCATCCGGCCCAGCAGCGTCGAGACCTCGGAACCCGCCTGGGTGAAGCGGAAGATGTTGTCGATGAACAGGAGCACATCCTGGCGCTGGACGTCGCGGAAGTACTCCGCCATGGTGAGCGCCGAGAGGGCCACGCGCAGTCGCGTGCCTGGCGGCTCGTCCATCTGGCCGAAGACCAGGGCCGTCTGCTTGATGACGCCGGACTCCGTCATCTCCTCGATCAGGTCGTTGCCCTCACGCGTGCGCTCGCCGACCCCCGCGAAGACGGAGACGCCGTTGTGGTTGTTCGCCACCCGGTAGATCATCTCCTGGATGAGCACCGTCTTGCCGACTCCAGCGCCGCCGAACAAGCCGATCTTTCCGCCCTGGACATACGGGGTGAGCAGATCGATGACCTTGATGCCGGTCTCGAACATGGTCGTCTTCGACTCGAGCTGGTCGAAGGCCGGTGGCTTGCGGTGGATCGGCCAGCGTTCGGTGATCTCGATCTTCTCGCCCGGCTTGCCGTTGAGGACCTCGCCCGTGACGTTGAACACGTGGCCCTTGGTGACGTCACCGACAGGAACGCTGATCGGGGCACCCGTGTCCGTCACCTCGGCTCCGCGGACCAATCCGTCGGTCGGCTTCAAGGCGATCGCGCGCACCAGGGAATCGCCCAGGTGCTGTGCGACCTCCAAGGTCAGCGTGAAGGTGGACTCGCCCTCGCCCTGACCCGACAGGTCGATCGGCACGGTCAGCGCGTTGTACATGTCCGGAAGGGCGCCGGAGGCGAACTCGATGTCGACGACGGGGCCGATCACGCGGGCCACACGACCCGCGTTGGACGCGGCGGTGTCCCGTGCCGGGGTTTCGACGGTGGTGGCGGTCATGACTGGCCTCGCTCTTCCTGGCCGGAGTCTGCTCCGGCGATCGTGGAACGGTCTGGGGTGTGGAGCGTGTCGCTCCCTGCGGATGGAGTGCCCGTCATGACGCCTTCAACGCGTCGGCACCCGAGACGATCTCGCTGATCTCCTGGGTGATCTCACCTTGACGGGCCTGATTGGCAAGACGTGTGTAGGTACGGATCAGCTCTTCGGCGTTCTCCGTGGCGGTGTGCATCGCACGCTGCCGCGACGCGAGCTCAGACGCCGCTGCCTGCAGCAGAAGGCTGAAGATCCTGCTGCCGATGTACCGCGGCAGCAGAGCGTCGAGCACCGCCTCCGGTGACGGCTCGAACTCGTAGAGCGGCAAGGCATCGTGGTCCCCGTCCGTGGACACGCCTTCGACGACCTCCAGCGGAAGCAGCCGGATGATCCGTGGTCGTTGGGTGACCATGTTGACGAACTGCGTGTACACGACGTGGAGCTCCGCGACGCCGCCCTCCTCCGCATGCGCAGAGAAGGCCCGCAGCAGAGTGCCGGCGATCTCCTCGGCAAGCTCCGGTGTGGGAGCGTCGGACTCCCCCGTCCACGATGCCTCCGGAGTGCGCCCGCGATATTGGTAGTACCCCACCGCGCGCCGTCCAGCGACATAGAGATCGATCTCTTTGCCGGCGGCCTGCAGCTCGGCGATCAGCCGCTCGCCCTCCCGGATCACATTGGCGGTGTAGGCACCCGCCATCCCCCGGTCCGAGCTGATGATGAGGACCGCGACGCGATTGGTATCCGTTCGCTCCGCCGCGAGGGGGTGGTTGACGTGAGCGTGGGTCGCCACAGCGGAGACAGCCTGGGTGATGGCACGAGCATAGGGATTCGCCTGCACCACCCTCGCCCGCGCCTTGCCGATGCGCGAGGCCGCGATCAGCTCCTGTGCGCGGAAGACCTTCTTCAGCGACTGTGTCGACTTGATGCGCGCCTTGTAGATGCGCTGGGAACCAGCCACAGGTCAGGCCCTCTTCTGCTTGACGATCTGCTCCTGCTCGGAGGCCAGCGGCTCGTCCTCGTCCTGGGCACCCACCAACGGGGACCCGTCGAAGGTGATGAAGCTGCCGCGGAAGTCCTCGACGGCCCGGTCCAGCGCCTCGACAGTGTCGTCCTCGAGCTTGCCGGTCGTCGCGATCGTGGTGAGCACCTCCGTGTTGCGGCGCAGGTGGTCGAGCAGGTCGGTCTCGAAGCGCCGGACGTCCTGCACCGGGACGTCATCCAGCTTGCCCTTGGTGCCCGCCCACACCGAGACCACCTGATCCTCCACCGGGTAAGGCGAGTACTGCCCCTGCTTCAGCAGCTCCAGGAGCCGCGCACCACGGTTCAGCTGCGCTCGCGAGGCCGGATCGAGGTCGGAGGCGAACATGGCGAATGCCTCAAGTGACCGGAACTGAGCCAGATCGAGCTTCAGGGTTCCCGAGACCTTCTTCATGGCCTTGATCTGTGCGGAGCCACCGACGCGGGACACCGAGATGCCGACGTCCACCGCCGGCCGCTGGTCCGCGTTGAAGAGGTCGGACTGCAAGAAGATCTGACCATCGGTGATCGAGATGACATTGGTCGGGATGTAGGCCGAGACGTCGTTCGCCTTGGTCTCGATGATCGGAAGACCGGTCATCGATCCGGCACCCAGCTCGTCGGAGAGCTTGGCACAACGCTCGAGCAGGCGGGAGTGCAGGTAGAACACGTCGCCCGGGTAGGCCTCGCGGCCCGGCGGCCGGCGCAGCAACAGTGACACGGCACGGTAGGCCTCAGCCTGCTTGGACAGGTCGTCGAAGACGATGAGGACGTGCTTGCCCTCGTACATCCAGTGCTGGCCGATGGCCGAGCCCGTGTACGGCGCGATGTACTTGAACCCGGCGGGGTCCGACGCCGGTGACGCCACGATGGTCGTGTATTCGAGCGCGCCCGCGTCCTCCAGCGCTCCGCGGACCGCCGCGATGGTCGAGCCCTTCTGGCCGATGGCGACGTACACGCACCGCACCTGCTTCTGCGGATCGCCGGTCTCCCAGTTGGCCTTCTGGTTGATGATCGTGTCGATGGCGATCGCGGTCTTGCCGGTCTGGCGGTCTCCGATGATCAGCTGGCGCTGTCCGCGGCCGATCGGGATCATCGCATCGATGGCCTTCAGGCCGGTCTGGAGCGGCTCATGGACGGACTTGCGCTGCATCACGCCGGGAGCCTGCAGTTCCAACGCGCGACGGCCTGTCGTCTCGATGTCCCCGAGCCCGTCGATGGGCGTTCCGAGCGGATCCACGACCCGGCCCAGGTAACCGTCACCGACTGCGACGGAGAGCACCTCGCCCGTGCGCCGGACCTCCTGGCCCTCCTCGATGCCGGTGAACTCCCCCAGGACCACCACGCCGATCTCGCGGACGTCGAGGTTCAGCGCCAGGCCCAGCGTGCCGTCCTCGAAGCGCAGCAGCTCATTCGCCATCGCGCCGGGCAATCCCTCGACTTGTGCGATGCCATCGCCAGCGAGCGTCACTCGGCCGACCTCTTCGGACACGGCACCGGACGGCTCGTAGGACTTCACGAAGCTGTCCAGGGCGGCCCGAATCTCCTCGGGCCGGATCGTCAGCTCAGCCATTGCTCTGCTCCTGTCGTGACCACCGCAGGTGGTCGAACGTTTCTGTCGGTACTGCCGGTGCGACCCGGCCACGGGATCTGGCGAACCCGCGTCTGTTCATTGTTAGCTCGCGATGCGCCGTCGTACTTCAGCGAGCCGGGACAAGACCGTCGAGTCGACCACGTCCGGTCCGATCTGGATGCGCAACCCGCCCAGGACATCCGGATCAACGGAGAGGTCGACCTGGATCTTCTGGCCGTAAGCGCGTTGCAGCAGGTCACCGATCCGTTCCAGCTGGACCGCTGTCAACTGCGTACGCGCCGTGACGTGGGCGACCTGCCGGTTCCGGCGTTCCGCAGCAAGGTCACTGAACCGTTGCAGAGCCGGGACGACATGCACACCGCGCGGAGTTCCCGCTGCCCGGCGCATCAAGGTCAGGGTCCGCGGGTCGACCTTGCCCTGGAACAGGGTCGTCAGCAGTGCCTCACGTGAGTTCTTGTCGCTGCGCGGGTCCATCAGAGCCTCCCGGATGGCGGGGGCACCGATCAGCGCGCGACTGGCGAGGAAGAGCTCGTTGCCCACCTGTTCCAGCAGGCCCGCATGCTCGGCGTCCGCGAGGATGGCGTGCACACCGAAGATCTCCACGGCGTCGGCCAAGTCCTTCGCATGCGACCACCGGGCCCTCGCGGCTGCGACGACGACGGTCACCGTCTGCGGGTTGAAGCCCGCCGCCAACACATCCCGGACCAGCTGTTCCTTGTCCTTGCCGTCCCGCGAGGGATCGGTCAGGGCACGGCGCAGGGACCCGGAGTCGTCGAGCGCATCGGTGACAGCGAAGAGCTCGGCACCGAGGCCGACCGCTGACTCGCCCACGGCGGCCAAGGCCCTCTCGAACTCCGCCTGCACGGCCTGAAGTGAGGCCAGGCTGGAACCTCGCATCACTTCCCCTTCGGACTCAATGTCGCCGTCGACTCGAGCTCATCGAGGAACCGGTCGATGACCCGAGACTGGCGGACGGAGTCCTCCAGCGACTCGCCGACGATCTTCGAGGCCAGCTCGGTGGCCAGTGTGCCCACCTCGCCCCGCAAGGAGACGGCGGCCTGCTGACGCTCGGCGTCGATCTGCCGTTGTGCAGCCTCCACCAGCCGATCGGCTTCCTGCGACGCACGTACTCGCTGCTCGGCGACGATGACAGCTCCCTCCGACCTCGCCTCCTCACGGATGCGAGCAGCCTCGGTACGAGCCTCCTGCAACTGGGCCTGGTTCTCGGCGAGCGCAGCATCGGCCTGTGCCTGAGCGGCATCCGCCTTCGCGATGCCGCCTTCGATCTTGGCCGTCCGCTCATCCAGGATCGCAGTGAACTTCGGCATCAGCCGGTACACCACCACGGCGATGATCACCAGAATGACCGCGGACCAGAAGAGGTCGTAGGTCGCCGGAAGGAACAGATCGATGCCCTTGACGTCGGTGGTCTCCGCGGCCGATGCCGCGGTGATGGCGAGTGACATCAGCTGAAGAGGAACCCGGCCACGATGCCGAGCAGAGCAAGGAGCTCGACGAAGGCAACACCCAGGAACATCGTCGACCGGAGCTGGCCAGACACCTCGGGTTGACGTGCGATGCCCTCGATCGTCTTGCCTATGAGGATGCCGAGGCCGATGCCGGGGCCAATCGCGGCCAAACCGTAACCGATTGCATTGAGGTTGCCGTTCACTGCGGCGAGTGTGGTGACGTCCACGTTCATTCCTTCCCTTGGGCGCTGGTGCGGGGTGCACCAGCGTCGTGAGTCTTGACGAGCTGTGTTGCGTCCGAGCCGCGCAGACCTGGCCGGAGCCCGGGCTGCACGGCACGGCTCAGGATCAGTGTTCTTCTTCCAGCGACATGTTGATGTAGACCGCGGCGAGGAGCGCGAAGATGTAGGCCTGCAGGGCCGCGACCAGCAACTCGAACGCCGTGAAGACGAATCCGCCGCCCAGCGTCAGGACGCTGAAGCCCTTGAGTGCCGGGCCCGCCTCCCACACGAAGAACTGGGTGGCGGAGAAGCAGAGGACAAGCATGATGTGACCGGCGACCATGTTCGCCACGAGCCGGATGGCCAGCGACGCCGGGCGGATCACCAGGATCTGCAGCAACTCGATCGGCGCGACGATGAAGTAGATGGGCCACGGAATGCCCGGCGGGAACAGATTTGCCTTGATATAGCCGAAGAAGCCGTGCTGCTGGATCCCGGCACGCCAGTACGCGAAGAAGACCCACAGCGCCAGCAGCAGCGGAACTCCCATCAACGCCGTGCCCGCCAGGTTGAGACCCGGGATCACTCCCGTGAGATTGAACGCCAGGATCGTCAGGAAGATCGTCGTGATCATCGAGACATACTTGGTGCCCCGTTCCGGGCCGAAGATCTCATCGATCACGTTCTTGCGGACGAAATCCAGAATGAGCTCGATAACGTTCTGGAAGCGGTTCGGCACCAGCGTCGCCCGCTTGGCAGCGATGAAGAAGACGGTCAGCAGCACCAAGGTGGCGACCACCCGGATGAGCTGCACCCGGTTGAACTCGTAGAACGTTCCTTCGCCGAAGATGGCCTGCGGGAAGAAGTCCGCGATGCTAGGTACGTGAAAGCCACTCGTCTCGCCCTCGGCAAGGGCAGACTGGAGTTGCGCAAGCATGAACAGGACGACTCCTCAGGTGAGGGTCATACAGGCACCACACGCGAGGCACACCATAGGACCTGGTCTTCACGGATTCGCGAGAAGTCTATCCCATTGTCGAGGCTTTACCACGCCGGTACCACGCGGCGAACGAGCACGTGACGCACGTGCGCACGCCGTCCACCTGGGCCCGCGCCGACGTGAGCGAACTCACGATGCCGGATCGACGTAGGGCAGCCGAGATCGCCGGATGGCGAGGTAGTCGATGGCCGCGCTGGCCAGCCCCCCCGCGAGCAGCACGACCGCGAACACCGGCTTCGAGTAGAACTCGGCGTCCTTGAGCACCGCGAGCGCCGCCACCAGGACGATCATCTTCAGCAGCCAGGAGCCCAGCACGATCGCGCCGGTGGTGACAGGAGTGGCTTCGGCGGTCCGCCACGCCGCCCAGACAGTCGTCCCCGAGAACACCACTGCGGCCGCGACCCCCAGCAGAGCTCCCCATACGCCACGCGTGCCCGCCAACAGGGCTCCGAGCCCGACGCCGGCAACCAGTAGGACGATCAGGCCGATCAGGACGGAGCGCAGTGCCGTCCGGAAGACCCCGCGGACAGCCGTCCCCAGCTGTGTTCTGGGGTCTATGTCATCCTGCATCAGGACCTCCTGTAGGCGTCATCATGGGCGTCATCGGTCGGCAGCGCCCGACACGTCGATCCGCACGACCGGCGGGGGCTGGGACCGTCGCCCCCGCAGCGGCCCCAGCGTGAGCGCGAGTGCGACCAGGCTCGCCGCAGCGAGGAATACCAGGACCTGCCGCCATGGGACCACCACCAGCGCTGCACCCGAGAACGCGAAGACTGCCGTCCACAGATACATCACCAGGACCGCGCGTCGGTGGGTATGTCCCAGGGCCAGCAGGCGGTGATGCAGGTGACGGCGATCGGGATGGAACGGCGACTTGCCCTGCGCCATCCGACGGATCACCGCCATGGTCATGTCCAGCAAGGGCAGCATCAGGACTGCCAGCGGCAGGATCATCGGCAGGTAGGCGGGCAGAGTCTGCGAACCGGAGAGCCGCTCCGGATCGATCTTGCCCGTGACGACGATCGCGGCGGCGGCCATGGTGAGCCCGATGAGCATCGATCCCGAGTCCCCCATGAAGATCCGCGCCTGGTGGAAATTATAGGGAAGGAAGCCGACACAGACTCCGACGAGGGCCGCGATGACCAGGCTCGCCAGGCTCGCATAGCTCTGCGGGCTCGAGTTCTGGGTCAGCAGGTAGGTGTAGATGAAGAAGGCCGTGCCTCCGATGGCGATCACTCCTGCGGCCAGGCCGTCGAGCCCGTCCACGAAGTTGACGGCGTTCATCGCCACCACGATGACCAGCACTGTGACGAACAAGGACAGCCGGCTGGACCCGATGGTGAGCCCGCCGATGGGGACCGAGATGAGCTGCACGCCCTGCCAGGCCATCAGTCCGGCCGCCAGCACCTGCCCCACCAGCTTGACCAGCCAGTCGAGGTCCCAGATATCGTCCACGACTCCCACCAGGCAGACCAGTGAGGCACCGAGCACCACGGCCCAGGCCTGAGCCCCCGATTCAGCGAAGACATCGTGCAGGAACGGCGTCCGTGAGGCCACCACGAAGGCCACCGCCAGCCCCCCGAGCATGGCGATCCCCCCCAGCCGGGGAGTCGGGATGGTGTGGACGTCACGCGACCGGACTGCGGTCAGGGCGCCGACCCGGGTGGCGATCCAGCGAGCCAGCGGAGTGAGCAGGAAGGTCACGACCGCAGCCACGGTCATGATGAGCAGGTAGACCCTCATGCGCCGGGCTCGTCAGGGGCAAGCATCTCCGGCACGACGCCACGGAGCGCGGCAAGGTCCACTGCGCCGGCGCGCACGATGCGCAGTCCCTCGCCCGTGGCATCGACGATGGTCGAGGCGACGCCGCCGGGGGCCGGGCCGCCATCGAGGTACACCGCTACCGCCGAACCCAGCTGCTCGGCGGCATCCGCGGCCGTCAGGGCAGCCGCCTGTCCGGTCCGGTTGGCGCTGGAGACGGCGAGCGGTCCCGTCCTGCTCAGCAGCGCCAGCGCCGCCGGATGGTCGGGGACCCGCAGCGCGACCGTGCCCCGGGTCTCACCCAGATCCCAGGCGAGGGAGGGCTGAGCCCTCACGATGAGGGTGAGCGGGCCGGGCCACCACCGGATGGCCAGCTCCCTGGCTTCATCCGGAACATCCATGGCCAGGCCGTCCAGGGTAGCCAGATGCGGGATCAGCACCGGAGGCGGCATCTGCCTGCCGCGTCCCTTGGCCGCCAGCAGAGCGGCGACGGCGGCTGGTGCGAAGGCATCGGCCGCCAGGCCGTAGACGGTGTCCGTCGGCATCACTGCCAGCCCGCCGCGCCCGAGGGCATGGACGGCTTCATCGAGGGACGACCCCCAGGTCGCGGGGTCGGTCACGTCTCGCAGGTCAGTCACGGTCGGGAATCCTTCGCCAAGTCTGGAACCGGGTGGCGCTCGCCCACGCGCTCGCCCACCACCATACGCGGACGCCCTGCGAGAT
>JAATES010000245.1 GCA_015655615.1 Actinomycetales bacterium | reverse complement strand
CAGGCGATCGCGGCAACGCCGGATCCGCAGGAGAGCGCCGTGGTGTCGGCCTCCTCCGAGGTGGTGCCGGAGGCCGGATCGAGCGGTACTGCGGCGCCCGAGGCGACTGCCTCCGTGAGCCCGACGGACACCACCGTGTCTGCCGCACCAGGGACGGTCGCTACGCCCAACACGCCCAACACGCCCAACACGGCGGTGACGCCGAACACGCCCAACACGCCCAACACGGCGGTCACACCGGCCACGCCCGACACACCGGCCACGCCCGACACGGCGGTGACGCCCAACACTGCGGTCACGCCCGCCTCGGCCGCGACTCCCGCGTCTGCCGTGAGCCCCGTCTCGCCCCTCAGCCCGGTGAGCGCCGCCTCGCCGGTGAGTCCTGCCTCGGCGGGCTGACGATCGTCCTGGCTCCTGTTCGACAGGAGCGCGCGGAGCCGAGCGCGATCAGCTCGGCTCCGCGAGGCGATAGCCCATCCCGCGCACTGTCAAAAAACGGTGCGCGCCGAGTTTGTTGCGCAGATACCGCACGTAGACGTCCACCACGTTCGAGCCGGGGTCGAAGTCGTATCCCCAGACTCGGGACAACAGCTGTTCCCGGCTCAAGACCTGTCCGGGATTGCGCAGAAAAGTCTCTGCCAGAGCGAACTCGCGTGCGGACAGGTCGACGGTCTTTCCTTCAAAACGTG
This sequence comes from Actinomycetales bacterium, assembly GCA_015655615.1. Classification (GTDB taxonomy): domain Bacteria; phylum Actinomycetota; class Actinomycetes; order Actinomycetales; family Cellulomonadaceae; genus Rarobacter. Next base: position 3,927 of record JAATES010000245.1, on the reverse strand, counting down.
CCTGCCTGGTCCGCAGATCGAGGTCCAGCCCGTTGTGGCTGAGGACGGTCACCTCGGCGGTGGTGTCGGCGCGCAGCCGGAGTCTGATCCGGGCCAGCAGCTCCTCGAAGCGGAACGGCTTGGTCATGTAGTCGTCCGCGCCACCGTCCAGGCCGGTCACCGTGTCAGCGACTGAGGTCCGTGCGGTCAAGATGATCACGGGGAGCGTGCTTCCTGCCGCCCGCAGACGGTGCAGCACGGTGAATCCGTCCTGGTCGGGCAATCCGATGTCGAGCACCATGAGGTCGACATCACCGCTGATGGCGAGGTCGTAGGCTTCGGCACCGGTGGCGACGGCGACACTGGAGTACCCGGCGGATCGCAGTCCCTTGGAGAGGAATGATGCGATGCGCGCTTCATCCTCGGCCACCAGTATCTGGCTCATGTCAGCTCTCCTCCTCGGGTTCGGATGGGCGGTCGGGGTGCACTCCGGTTCGACTGCGTTCCCCGTCGGCGACAGTGGCCGGGCCGTGGCGGGGCAGCACGAGCTGGAAGGTCGAGCCTTCCCCTTCGGTCGAGGCCACGGTGGCGACACCGCCGTGGCCGTGTGCGATGGCGGCGACGATGGCCAGGCCTAGCCCCGCGCCCTCCCGCCGGCGAGGACCGTTGTCCACGCGCACGAATCGCTCGAAGATCGTGGGCAGAGACTCCGCCGCGATGCCGATGCCGTGGTCCCGAACGGAGAGCACCACGTGCTCGGTGTCGGGCTCGATGCGAGAGCCCAGCGAGATCGTGGATCCGCGCGCGGAGAACTTCACGGCATTGGCGCATAGTTGCAGCCAGGCCTGAGTCACGCGTTGGGCGTCGAGTTCTGCCAGGGCTTCGGCGCGTTCGGACACCCGCCATCGGCGATCGCCTAGGGCACGGGCCTTGTCGAGCACATCGTCGGTGAGGAGTCCGACCTCGACCGGCGCGGTCCGGACGAACTCGGGTGCCTCGACCGACGCCAGGGTGGTGAGGTCGTCGACCAGCCGGTGCATGCGGTCGAGTTCGTCCAGCGCGATCTCCCTTGTCGACTCGGCATCGGCGGCATCAGAGACGTCCATCAGTTCGAGATGGCCCCGCACCACGGTCAGTGGCGTGCGAAGTTCATGGCCGACATCGTTCAGCAGGGCCTGCTGGGAGGAGAAAGCACTTTCCAGCCTGTCGAGCATCGCATTGAACGTGCGTGTCAACTCGGACAGATCGTCGTCTCCCGTGGCCTGGAGCCGCTGGGACAGATCGGATTGGCTGACCCGTCGTGCTGTGGCGGACAGCGCATGGATCGGCTTGAGGAGTCGTCCGGCCACCACCCAGCCGACGATGCCGGTGAGGACCAGGGCTCCCAGGGCGAGCAGCAGGAACGTGCGAGCGATGTCATCGAACGCCCTCAGCTCTGCGTTCCGGTCGATCGCGATCACCAATGCGGCATTGCTGCTCTGTGTTCCCGATGCCGCAGCACCGGTTGCTCCGAGGCCGGTTGCACGCTGCTGTGCAGCCTGGTCGGTTGCCGTCACCGGGGCGACCATCACACGGTAGGACGTCGTGGCGGTGGTGAGGGAGAGCAGGGACATCTCCGAATCGCCCAAGTGCATACTGACGGCGTTAATGAAGTCGGGGTCATCCTGCAGCCTCAGTGAGACGTCCTGGCTTGACACCAAGGGACGCTGGCCCGAACGCAGCCCGACGATGCCTTCGTTCCCGCTAGGGACGGTCAGCTGGATCGCGGTGATCACCAGGTCCTCTGCCGTGGAGAAGGCATGGCCGGTGAGCGGGTCCACTCCGGATTCGGCGAGGGTCCGGAATTCATCCGCGCTGCTGGTGAGCGCCTCGTCGATCTGCCGGTCGATGTGGTCGCGTTGCAGTGCATAGGCCGTCCCGCCTGCGAGTGCGAGGGCCAGCGCGGTCAGGGCCAGGACCGCTGCGAGAATCCGGGAGCGGACCGTGCGCATCAGCCGTCCTCATCCGGTATCTGTGCATCGTCGTCCGCGTCTTCCTGATCGCTGTCGTCCTCGCTGTCGTCGTCCTCGTCGTCGTCGTCCTCGTCGTCGTCGTCCTCGTCGTCGTCGTCCTCGTCGTCGTCGTCGTCCTCGACCGGAGCGGCGGGGGGCACGCTGGCGCTACGTGGCGGGTTCCGCGTCGCACCGGTGCCAGATGCGGGGCTGGAGCGTGGGGGAGTCGCTGAGGGAGAGGGAGTTGCGGAGGCTTGCGGCGTCGCGGGCGCCTGCGAGGCGGACGGCGACGCTGGCGCCGACGGGTCCTCCGCCTCTGACGTGCTCGTGGGGTGGGTGGTGGTGGGGTCAACGGACAGCCGCACACTCGCGCCGAGATGCTGAGGCTCGGGAGTCCGGGAGTCGGTTGCTGCCCAGGCGACAGTTCCGGTCAGACCGAACGCGACGGCCGCGCCCACCGCCAGCCACCAGCGCGCCATCCTGGTTCTTTCCGCCATGGAACCATTGTGTGCGCTATCCATGAGACCACGATGAGAGCGCGCGGATTGCGGACGGAATGGCGGGAGTCAGCGGGCCTCGGACAGCAGCGACTGGATGCGGCCGACCCCCTCGACCAGGTCGTCGTCTCCCAGTGCATAGCTGAGCCGGAGGTAACCGCTCGGCCCGAACGCCTCACCGGGCACCACGGCGACCTCGACCTCGCTGAGGATCAAGTCCGCAAGTCCTGCTGACGTGGTCGGTGTCACGCCGCGGATCGTCTTGCCCAGCACGCCGGTCACATCGGGGTAGACATAAAATGCGCCCTCAGGTGTGGGGCAGTGGACCCCGTCGATCGCGTTGAGCATGCTGACCATGGTCCGACGCCGGCGATCGAACGCGAGACGCATGGCCTCCACCGCGGACAGGTCGCCGCTCAGCGCGGCCTGTGCCGCCACCTGGCAGACGTTGGCGACATTGGACGTCAGGTGGGACTGCAGGTTGGTTGCGGCCTTGACGACGTCTGTGGGGCCCACGAGCCAGCCCACACGCCAGCCGGTCATGGCATACGTCTTGGCGACGCCATTGAGCACGATGGTGGTGTCGGCGAGGGCAGGGACGACGGCGAGCAGTGGGGTGAAGACAGCGTGGTCGTAGACCAGGTGCTCGTAGATCTCGTCGGTGAATATCCAGATGCCGTGCCGCAGCGCCCATTCGCCGATGTCACGGGTTTCGTCAGGGGTGTACACGGCACCGGTGGGGTTGGAGGGGGAGCAGAACAGCAGAGCCTTGGTCGAGGGGGTCCTGGCGGCCTCCAGTTGTGCGACCGTGACCTTGTAGCCCTGGTCGCTGCCCGCGAACACGCTCACGGGCACCCCTCCGGCAAGCCGGACCGCCTCAGGGTAGGTGGTCCAGTACGGCGCCGGCAGGATCACCTCGTCGCCCTCATCGATCACGGTGGCGAATGCCTCATAGACCGCTTGCTTGCCACCGTTGGTGACGACGACGTTCGCCGGGTCGATGGCGTAGCCGGAGTCCCGCAGGGTCTTGTCGGCGATGGCCTGGCGCAGACCCGGCAGGCCGGCGGCCGGGGAGTAGCGGTGGTTCGCAGGCACCCGGGCGGCCTGGACCGCGGCCTCGACGATGTAGTCAGGCGTAGGGAAGTCCGGCTCGCCTGCGCCGAAGCCGATGACCGGCCGGCCGGCCGCCTTCAGTGCCTTGGCCCGGGCATCGACGGCCAGGGTGGCCGACGGGGCGATGGCGGCGATGCGTCGCGCGATGCGGTGGGGCGTGCCCGGCTTCGGCGGGATCACGGCAGAGTCGGAGGCTGAATCGGACGGGGACGCAGGCTTGGCGGGGCTCACCTCCCTATCGTCGCAGATCCCCGCGGGGTGCGGCTAGACCGTTCGCCCGGCATCGCGTAGAGTGGTCTGTCGGTGGTTGACGCCCATCATGCTGACGCGCGCCCGTTGACCGTGGT
>JAATES010000014.1 GCA_015655615.1 Actinomycetales bacterium | reverse complement strand
TGGCAGCACGCCCGCGATCAGCCTCTGGTGTTCCGCCGCTAACGCGCGTCCGGCACGCGCACCATGCCCTCCTGCGCAATGGAGGCGACCAGGGTGCCGTCCTGGGCGAACACCTGTGCTGTGCCCAGACCGCGACCGCCATGCGACGAGGCAGAATGCTGCACGTACAAGAGCCATTCATCCACACGTACGTCGCGATGCCACCACATGGCGTGGTCCAGGCTAGCCAGGTTCAGACCCGGCGTCATCCAGCTCTGACCGGCTGAACGCAGCACTGGCTCCAGCATGAGCTGGTCGCACGCATAGGCCAGGACTGCTCGATGCAGGAGCTGGCTGCCCTCGACCGGGCCGCGTGAGCGCATCCATACGGCCTGGTCCGCCTCTGCGGAGCTTCCGGGCTGCAGATAGATCGGTCCTTCGACGTGGCGGATGTCGAAGGCGCTCTGCGTGGACCAGAACTGTGCGACGGGATGGTCGATCTCCCCGAGCAGTTCCAGTGCCGACGGAAGGCTCTCCGGAGCCGGGGCCTGCGGAGCCGGATCGGCATGCTCCAGGCCGGGCTGTTCGAGCTGGAACGACGCGATCATCGACAGGATCGGTACCCCGTCCTGGTACGCGTGGGTCCGACGGGTGGCGAAGGAACGTCCATCGCGCAGCCGTTCCACGCCGAGCGTCACCGCCTGTCGGACGTCACCGGCCCGCAGGAAGTATCCATGCAGCGAATGCGGCAGCCTCTCGGAGTCGACGGTCGCACCGGCCGCGAGCAGCGACTGCGCCAGCACCTGCCCGCCATAGACACGGCCGGTGGGCTGGTGGAGGCTGGAGGCGGCGAAGACGGCGTCATCGGAAGGACGTCCGGCGGAGAGTTCCGATGGCGTGAGGTCAAGCACGTCGAGAAGCTGCTCCAGCGGAGCGCTGAGGGGCTCGGTCGTCAGTGGGCGCCCGGAATCGCCAGGGTGAGTGGACAAGTCTTTACTCCTCGAAGGCGTTGAGCAGCGAGTGGGCGGCACGTTCCAGGTAGTCCCAGAGCACCACCCGGTCGGCAGGAGCCAGATCGACTGAGTCCACGGCCTTTCGCATATGGCGGAGCCAGCGGTCTCGCGCATCCGGGTTGACCCGGTAGGCGGCATGCCGCATGCGCAGCCGCGGGTGACCACGTTGATCGGAGTAGGCACGGGGACCGCCCCAGTACTGCTCCAGGAACATGAGCAGACGTTGTTCGGCGGGCCCGAGGTCCTCCTCGGGATACATCGCACTGAGCACAGGATCCTGGGCGACACCGAGGTAGAACTCCTCGACGATCCGGCGGAAGGTCTCATGACCGCCTACCTGGTCGAAGAACGACGGTGCGGCCGCACCGGGAACGCGGTCACCGGGTGAGGACGCAGAGGACGACGACATTGCTCCAGTATCCCGCGCCGCCAGCTACTTCTCAGGCCGGGACGGCGGCTGTGATGGTGTGGCCTTCGACTCAGCGGCCTCCGGTCGGATGATCATGGTGGTTGCGGGATCGGGAGCCAGCACGATGCCATGGCGCTCGATGGACTCCCGGACGGACGTACGCAGCACCCGTGACACATCGGCGACGTGTGGCGGCTCAGCCCGCGCCGACACCCGCAAGGTCAAGGTGGTCGAGTTGAGCGTCTCGATGCCGCTGATCTCTGGAGTGGTCTGCAGCCACTGCGTCACCGACTCGTCAGCGGCCAACGCGTCGGCGGCCTCCTGCAATGCGGTGTGGGCCGTTGCGAGGTCGCTGTCGTAGGGCAAGCGCACCTCGACGGAGGCGCGTGCCCAGCCCTGGGTCCGGTTTCCTACTCTGAGGATCTCCCCGTTGCGGATGTACCACAACGTGCCGTCGACATCGCGGACCTCGGTGATCCGCAGCGCCACCGACTCCACCGTGCCGACCACCTCACCGACCTGGACGGTGTCGCCGATGCCGTACTGGTCCTCGATCAGCAGAAAGATGCCGGAGAGGAAATCCTTGACCAGCGACTGCGCGCCGAAGCCCAGCGCCACTCCGGCGATTCCGGCGGAGGCGAGGAACGGTGCGATATTGACCCGAAGGAGGTCCAGGATCAGCAGAATCGCAATGCTCATGATCACGAGGGTGCTCACTGAACGCAGGACGGTGCCGATGGTCCGTGCCCGTTGTGTGCGACGACTGCTGGCCAGCGGGGAGACGTCCCGCAGCACAGCACCGAACTCGGTGTCGGCCAGCAGCCCGGAGTCCAGAACGGACGTGCCCTTGGCGATGTGCTCGGTGACTCCTCGGATGGTGCGCCGCAGCACGGCCATCACCAGCAGGGCCACGACGATGATCACCACGATGTGCAGCGGGGTTCCCAGCAACCAGTCGACGGCCTTCTCGAATACGGAGTCGGACTCCTGCGCGGCGGGCGGATCGGACGCGCCGACAAGGGGAAGGGCCACACGTGAGAGAGGCATGACGAAAGGCTAACGCGCGACGTCGGCCTTCGGCGTGGTGGCATCCTCGCAGCGGCCCGGCATCTGGCAGGATCATGCTGTGGAGACGCCCCCCGAGACTTCGACCGCAGCCGAGCCGTGGCCCGATGACCGGCTGGTCGCGCTAGCGGCGGCCTGGGGCATCCAGGACAGCTATCAGGGGCATTCCGGTCAGGTCGAGCACGTCTCCCGTGCCACGCTGGTGGCCATCCTTGCGGCGATGGGAGTCCAGGCTGCCACCCCTGAGGAGGTCGAGCGTTCGCTGGCCGACCGGGAGGATGCGCCGTGGCGCCGTGCAGTGCCCGAGGTCGTCGTAGTGATCGAGGGCGTCCAGCACGATGTGTCCGTCCATCTCAATCATGGGGCCGAGGTCTCAGTCTGGATCGAACTGGATGGCGACGCCGGATGGGTGCACCCCATCCAGCAGGACGTCTGGGTACCACCGCGGTGGGTCGGGGGCGTCGAACGGGGCCGGGCCACCTTCCGCCTCCCGCCGACGCTGCCAGTCGGCTATCACCGCCTGATCGCAGACACCGAGGGGACACGCACCGAAGGCCTGCTGGTCGTGGCGCCGCACCGTGCACCCCTGCCGGACAAACGGTCCTGGGGAGTCATGGCGCAGCTGTATTCGATCCGGTCCCGGCAATCGTGGGGGGTAGGCGACTTCACGGACCTGGGAGATCTGGCCTGGCTGATAGGGCGGGGCTGCGGTGCGGACTTCGTCCTGATCAACCCGGTCCACGCGGTCGAGCCGGTCGAGCCGCTGACGCCGTCACCGTACCTGCCGACCAGCCGGGAGTTCGTCAGCCCGTGGTACATCCGGGTGGAGGAGATCCGCGAGGCCGCCTATCTCGATGCCTCGGCTCGCGGCGCCGTCGCGGACCTCGCCGTGCAGGCCCAGTCGCAGAGGGGTGCGCTGATCGACCGCGACGCCGCCTGGGCGCTGAAGCGCACGGCATTGCGTCTGGTCTACGGCGTGCCACGTTCGGCGGCCAGGGCAGAGGCCTACGAGCGCTTCCGGGTCGAGGAGGGGACCGCGATCGAAGACTTCGCGCTCTGGAGTGTGCTGTACGAACACTGGGGCCAAGCACCCTGGCCTGCCGGTCTCGAGTCGCCGCACACCCCTGCCGCGCAGCAGGCCCGGCTCGACCATGCGGCCGAGATCGATTTTCAGATCTGGCTGCAGTGGATCGCCAATGAGCAGCTGGCCGCCGCGCAGCGCTCGGCGGTGGATGCGGGCATGGCGATCGGGGTGATGCAGGATCTGGCGGTGGGCGTTCATCCCCATGGAGCGGACGTCTGGACTCAGGGCGACCTCCTCGCCACCGGTGCCACGGTGGGCGCCCCGCCCGACATGTACAACCAGCTCGGGCAGAACTGGTCGCAGCCGCCTTGGCGGCCGGATCAGCTCGTCCGCTCCGGTTACGAGGTCTATCGCGCCATGCTGCGCCGGGTCCTGCGGCACTCCGGTGCCGTGCGGATCGACCACATCATCGGATTGTTCCGGCTGTGGTGGATTCCCGCGGGGCACGGTGCACGGGACGGCGCATACGTGCGCTACGACCACGAGGCGTTGGTGGGCATCTTGTGCATCGAGGCGCAGCGCGCGGGCGCGCTGGTCATCGGGGAGGACCTGGGGACCTTCGAGCACTGGGTCAGCGACTACCTGGCCGATCGCGGGCTGCTGGGCACCTCGGTGCTGTGGTTCGAGAAGGAGTGGGACGGATCGCCGAAGGCCCCGGAGCATTACCGGCGTCCGGTCCTGGCCTCGATCACCACCCACGATCTGCCTCCCACCGCGGGCTACCTCGCCGGGGAGCACGTCGAACTGCGTGAGCGGCTCGGACTGCTGACGGTTCCCGTGGAACAGGAACGACTTGCGGCGGCTCGTGAGCTCTCTTTGATCGAGAGCGCCCTGCGCGACAGGGGCCTGGTGGGCGATGACCCGAGCCAGGACGACCTGGTGCGTGCCCTGCACCGATACCTGGTCGCCACACCATCGGTGCTGCTGGGAGTCTCGCTCGCCGATGCCGTGGGTGAGCGCCGCGCCCAGAACCAGCCCGGAACGGATCAGGAATACCCGAACTGGAAGATCCCGCTGGGCGATGGCGCGGGACACGACGTGCTGCTGGACGACCTCATGGACCTCGGCCTGCTACGCGCGCTGGCCGAGGTCATGGACGCCGGAACGGCCTAGCGGACGCCGGAACAGGATTGTCAGGACGCTGCGATGTCGACCGCTTGCGCGGCCAGTGCACGGTCGACCCCGGCCAGGTGCTCGACGATGAAGCGGCGCAATGCGGCCGGGGCGTCGGTGTGCGAGTCCAGCCAGGCCTGGGTGGCGTCGCGAAGCGTCCTATCGGCCAGGGGCGCCGGGGAGAGTCCCTCGATGAGCTCGTCGGCGATGTGGTAGCTGCGCTCCTCCCAGATGCGTGTCACCGCATCGAAGTAGGGCTCCACGAGATCGGCCAGGGTGGCCGGGTCGTTCACGTGGACCAGGCCCGCGGCCGTGTAGCGGATGATCGCGTTGGGCGCGTCCTGGTCGGAGATGATGGCCTGCAAGGTCGCGAGCTTCGCGGGTGCACTGGGAACGGTAGCGCGCGCGCGGGCGGCGGCCTGGCGTCCGTTCGCAGTGTCATCCGCCGCGTGGGCGGCGACGATCTCGGGCTCACCGGCTGCGCCGTTGAGGACCAGGCCGTCCAGGATCTCCCACCGCAGATCGGTGTCGATGGTCAGGCCGTCGAGCACGACGGACCCGTCGAACAGGCCCTGGAGCACCGCGACGTGCTGCGGTGTCGACGCCACGGCGGCGAACGTCTTGATGAACTGCAGTTGCACGTCACTGGCCGCGGGAGCCTGCTGGGCCAGCGTCCACAATCGGTCACCTGCCTGGGCCAGGACCTTCAGCCGGATGGAAGGGTCGACGTAGTAGCGCACCGCCGTGACCAATTGGCCCAACGTGGTGCGCAGCGTGGTCGATTGCGTCTCCACCGCGATGTTGTTCAGCACCAGCTCGACGAACGCGCGAGCGGGGAACTCCCCATCGCGAGCCGCATCCCAGGCGGCGCCCCAGATCAGGGCCCGTGCCAGAGAATCGGGGACCTGTGAGAGATGCTCGAGTGCGGCATACCAGGACTCCGGGTCCAGCCGGACTTTGGCGTAGGCGAGGTCATCGTCGTTGATGAGGATGAGTGCAGGACGGGGCAGCCCGACGAGCTCGCCCACCGAGGTGGAGGCTCCGTCGATGTCGAGCTCGATGCGATGCGTGCGTACCAGGGCCGGATCCGTGGCGCCGTCCTCGCGCTGCAGGGAGTAGAAGCCGATCGCCAGGCGATGCGGACGCAGTGTGGGGTAGTCCTCGGGTGCGGTCTGTTCCAGGAGGAAGGAGGTGATCGTGCCGTCGGCATCGGTGTCGACCACGGGACGCAGGGTGTTGACCCCGGCCGTCTCCAGCCACTTCTGCGACCAGGAGGACAAGTCCCGCCCGGAGGCGGCCTCCAACTCGGCCAGCAGGTCCTTCAACTCGGTGTTCGCGAACTGGTGTTTGGCGAAGTACGCCGCGACTCCCTGGAGGAAGTCGTCCAGCCCCACCCAGGCCGCCAGCTGCTTGAGGACGGAACCACCCTTGGCGTAGGTGATGCCGTCGAAGTTGACCTGCACGTCGTCCAGGTCGTCGATGCGGGCGACGATCGGGTGCGTGGAGGGCAGCTGGTCCTGCCGGTAGGCCCATGATTTCTCCATGGACGCGAAGGTCGTCCAGGCATCGTGCCACTCGGTGGCCTCCGCTGTGGCGAGGGTCGACGCCCATTCCGCGAAGGACTCATTCAGCCAGAGGTCGTTCCACCAGGTCATGGTGACCAGGTCGCCGAACCACATGTGGGCGAGCTCGTGCAGGATCGTGACGACCCGGCGCTCACGAATGGCGTCGGTCACCTTGGACCGGAACACATAGGACTCCGTGAACGTCACGCAGCCGGCGTTCTCCATGGCACCCATGTTGTATTCGGGCACGAAGACCTGGTCGTACTTGGCAAAGGGGTACGGGAAGTCGAAGCGGTGCTCATAGAAGTCGAATCCCCGACGGGTGATGTCGAGGATGACATCGGCGTCCAGGTGCTCGGCGAGAGACTGGCGGCAGTACACACCCAGCGGGATGACCCGTCCGTCGGTGCTGGTGAGCTCGCTGCGCACCTCGTGATAGGGACCCGCGACCAGTGCGGTGATGTAGGTCGAGATGCGCGCAGTGGGCTCGAACGCCCAGACCGCACTGGCGTCATCGGAGCCCGGAGTGGGCTCAGGAGTGGGGGAGTTGCTGACGACGTGCCAGTCGGCCGGGGTCGTCACCGTCAGCTGGAAGGTCGCCTTGAGATCCGGCTGCTCGAAGGTGGCATAGACGCGGCGCGCGTCGGGCACCTCGAACTGGGTGTAGACGTAGACCCGGTCGTCGACGGGATCGACGAACCGGTGCAGGCCCTCACCGGTGTTCATGTAGGCGGCGTCGGCCACCACGCGTACCTCGTTGTGCGCGGCCAGGCCCTCGAGCCGGATTCGGGAGTCGGTGAAGACCGTGGCGGGATCC
>JAATES010000152.1 GCA_015655615.1 Actinomycetales bacterium | reverse complement strand
GGGACCATGGTCCCACGGTCCTGCAATCCTACGAGATGCACTGGTCCCCGCCTGATCGTTCACTGAGAATCCTCGCCCACCACACAGTCAGGGGGTCCGCCGTCGGCACGTCGCGACGTGTCCCTCCGCCCTCACAGCTCCTCCCGCGCCTCACCGCACCCGGAGGGCCCTCGCCGTCTTCGTCGTGGTCGTATAGCCTGCCTTCCTTCCGGTGACGCGGACCGTGACCTTCTTGCCCCGCATCTTCGGGGTGACCCGATAGGACTTCTTCGTCGCCCTGGCGATCTTCTTGCCGTTGGCATACCACCGGTAGGACAGCTTGACCTTTCCAGGGCCCCAGGATCGGGTCTTGGCCTTGAGTGACCGTCCCGCCTTCGCCGTTCCCACGATGGTCACTCGCTTGACCGACAGTGGCCAGGTGCGAGCGGCCGAGGCACGGCTCGCCCTGGCGTAGCCGCTCTTGGCGCCCGTCACCCGCACCGAGACCTTCTTGCCGCGCAGCAGGGAGGTCAGGGTCAGGGACTTCGTCGTTGCCTTAGCGATCACCTTGCCATTGGCATACCACTGGTAGGTCAGCGTCGTGCCCGCCGTCCACGTCCCCGGGACCGCAGTCACCTTCTTGCCGACCTTGAGCGTGCCGCTCACCGTCGGCACCGACGAGGTCAGTGTCCGCAGGCTCGGCGGAGTGATTGCGCTGGGAATGCTCAGCGTCTCCACGGCACTGTGGTTGCCCGCGTTGTCGACGGCCCGGTACTCGATGCTCTGCGTGCCGGACGTCACTGGCACTGTGAAGGACTCGGTGTAGGACGTCCACGCGGCCGTCCCCGTCACCCGGTATTCGACTGCAGCAATTCCCGACGTGGCGTCCTGTGCCGCCACGCTCACTCGCACTCCGGAGCCCTCCACCGTGGACGACGCTGACACGTCAGGAGCAGCCGAGTCGACCTTGAAGGTCGCCGTCCGCGTCGCACCGTCCTGCCCGTCGGCTCCCACCGCACGGTAGCGCACTGTGTGCGAGCCCTCGCCCAAGACCACGGGCGTGCCGTAGCTGAGCCACGCCTCGCCGTCCACCGCATAGTCCAGGATCGTCGACTCGAATCCTTCCAGCGCGGGCAGGGTGAAGCTGGGCGGGGTGATGTACCAGCCCTGGGTCCCATCGGGGGCGGCGGGGGCGGTACGCAGCACCGGAGCCGGCCGGACCGCAGCGGTGGTCGTGGCGGTGACGGCCGCGTCTGAGGCCGTGCTGGCTGTGATCGTCACCGTATGGGTTCCCGCACTCGAGTAAGCATGATGCCCCTCCGCGTCGTAACCGGTGGCATCCTGCCTCACGGTCAGCGAAGCCGAGGTGGGGGCTGTTCCATCGCCCCAGTCGATGCTCACCGTGTAGTCGGCTGCGCTCGCGGCCACGCCGCCCACGACCCGCCCGGTGACGGTGGCCTGCTGCCCGATCTCCGTCTCCGCGACAGTGCCCGCGACGAGGACCGGCTCCTCCTTGAGTAGCAGCGCCTTCATCCGGAACACGTCGTTGTAGTTGTAGACGGATGACACCGTGTCGTTGAATTTCGCATTGGCGGTGAAATAGCTCATGTTCACGGCAATGCGATCATTGGTCAGCACGATCCGATAGTCACGCCCGCCCACCAGGGAGGTCCGGACGAAGCTCGAGCCATTGATGGTGTCCCAACTGCCCGTGTTCGCCATCACGATGGCGTGCTGGTTCACGAGTTCGCCGGTCGCGTCGTCGTACACGCTCAGCATCTTCGTCCCCGCACCGACGCCGCCCGTCAGGGAATTGCCGACCGCTGCATCGATCTGCACCAGGTAGGTGCCCGTCTTCGTAGCCGTGATCTTCCCGGTCAGCGAATCGGTCGCCCCTCGTCCCCAGTCCCTGATGTAGCTGTACGTCGTGCCGCCGATCGTCTTACTGCCCCGCGTGCCACCGACGTTGGTGAAGGATGACGACTCCGCCTTGAGCACTCGGTTGTTGCCGGGCCCCCAGTAACACACGGACTTGGCATGCTGGGAGGCGTTCCCGGACGATGCATAGTGGAGTCTCACGCTGTAGCAGTAGGAGACCTTGTCCAGCGCAGCCGATCCGGGGTCCACCCACGACGTCACCGCCGGCACGCCCGAGGCGATGACCGTGTCATCGCGCAGG
>JAATES010000132.1 GCA_015655615.1 Actinomycetales bacterium | reverse complement strand
TGCTCGCCACCCGAGGCGAACTCGGCTATGTGGTCACCGATGTCGGATCGGTCCTCGACGACGCCGCCGTCGAGGAGTTGCGCAAGATGGAACAGACCGTGCGGCTGCGACTGCTGCGAGGCGCCACGCAGTGACCTCGCGTGGCGGGGATCGTGATCCCAGTAGTGCGCACGTGACTCAGAGCGAGGTCATTGCGCATGTCCGAGGATCGGCACGGATCGGGCTGAGCGCGTCACTCATCGCATGGGAGGCAATGCGGACTCGCCTCCCAGGACGGTCTCGGTGAGCTCTCCAGACGCCGACTCCGCCGACTGGTCATCGGGCGCCGGTTCCTCGGTCGACGCGGCACGATCAGCGCGCAAGAGGTTGATGGCCGATTCGAAGTCCTCCAAGCTCTCGAACGCTTGGTAGACGCTGGCGAATCGGAGGTAGGCGACCTCGTCGAGTTCACGCAGTGGCCCGAGGATAGCCAGGCCGATCTCGTAGGCGTCGAGCTCAGCGGTACCGTTGCCGCGCAAGGTCTCTTCGACCCGCTGCGCCAGAAGGGCGAGGTCGTCCTCGCTCACCGGGCGTCCCTGACATGCCTTACGGACGCCGCCGACGATCTTCTCCCGACTGAAGGGCTCGGTCACCCCTGACCGTTTCACCACCGAGAGACTGGCGGTCTCCAGTGTCGTGAATCTCCGGCCACACTGCGGGCATTGCCGACGTCGGCGGATCGACGAGCCGTCGTCGGACGTGCGCGAATCGACCACGCGGGAATCGGGATGGCGGCAGAATGGGCAGTGCACGGCTCTCCTCGTCAGATCATCCGGTCATGCCCTACCAGTGTGACTCATGACGGAGCAGAACTCGGCACCGGGCATCAGGCAAGGCGATGGGGAGTGATCGACATGTCGATCACTCCCCATCGGGATACCCCATCCCATCGCTGGTTCCGGACTCGCCCCCGCAACCAGCAAACGCACTGAGAAGCGAAGACTTCTTACTCCGCTTCCGCTGCGCCTCACCGTCCAACCCCCCAGCCGACCTTGTGAGGTAGTACTAACTTAGGATGCCCTCACCAGTGGCGCAAGAGGTTCGGCCGAGCATCTCAGATGCCGGACAACGGCTCACTGCGACATCGGCAATACCAGCGTCTGACCTGGCTCGATATGCGGGTCGTCCATGTCGTTCAACTCGCCGATGGCCACAATCGTGTCGCGTACATCATCACCTGGAGCCGTCACCGCCCGAGCGATATCCCACACCGTCTCCCCGGACACCACGGTGTGCACGAGAACCTCCCGGGGCGCATTCGCCCCGGTGGCCTGAGCGCCCATCCGGCCCAGGCCCATCACCACGAGGCACAGGGCCACCACCGCCCACACCACCAACCGGCCTCGCCGGGTCAGACGGAGGCGGCCCCGGACCGACGGCCGCAGTACATCATGCGGGGAAGGACCTGTGAGTCGTGCAGCAGTCGCGATGGTCATCTCCACCACTTCCTCATGTCATGTGCCTCGGGTATCACCGATCTGGCCAGCCCCGAAAGGGACTGTCCAGTCAAGCCAGCCGGCCTTCACCGACTCTGTCGCCATCTTTCCATCGAACTCTTGTATGATGTACAACTGTACGATAGAACATATGTGCCAGGCAAGTGGTGCCGGAAACACGCTCGAACAGATGTGTGAAACATCGTGGGTGAAGTCGTACTGTGGAACGACCACCTGAGATCACTTGACCACGAGCCTCTGACACGACCGGCCGCGAGATGAAGGAGACGACAGTGTCCACCCTCGAAAGTTCATCCGACAGCACCGTGACCTTGCTCTCTGCCGGGGTGCGCCGCGGACGGCCGCCCACGGCTGCCGACGCTCCCCTGAGCGGCCGTCAACAGCAGGTGCTGCAGTGCATCCGCAGTAGCATCGACGGCCAGGGCTACCCCCCATCGATGCGGGAGATCGCCGAGGCGGTCGGTTTGGTGAGCGCTTCCAGCGTCAAGTACCAGCTGGCCGCTCTGGAGCGGAAAGGGTACCTGCGAAGAGACCCCAACCGACCACGAGCGATGGAGATCGTCCAGCCCTCGCCCAGTGCGGCGCCGCACACCGTCACCGCGCTCGGGTCCGACGACCGGTTCCCCGCTCCTGGCGGAGGCAGCGAATCCGAGGAACAGTCCGACAGTCGCCCCCTGCCCTCCTATGTGCCGGTCGTGGGACGGATCGCTGCTGGCGCCCCGATTCTTGCAGAGCAGGCGGTGGAGGACGTCTTTCCTCTTCCGCGGCAGCTGGTGGGCGATGGCGAGCTCTTCTTGCTCCGGGTGCACGGAGATTCGATGATCGACGCCGCGATCTGCGATGGTGACTGGGTCGTGGTGCGTCGGCAGCCGGTGGCAGAGAACGGCGAGATCGTCGCAGCCATGCTCGATGACGAGGCCACCGTCAAGACCTTCAAGCGCACGGGAGGCCACATCCTGCTCCTGCCGCACAATCCCGCTTACGACCCCATCGACGGCGACGGCGCGACGATCCTGGGGCGCGTGGTCAGCGTGCTGCGCAGCTTGTGAGCGTCCATGCCAGGTGACACCCTGCGAGGTGCACCCCGTTCGCGTCTGACCGGCTCAGAGCCCGAAGGACCGGGCGGCCGCCCGGAGTGACTCACCAGAGGACTGCAGGCCCTTGAGCTCCGGACCGGACAGCGGGACCTCCAAACGAGTGTGCACTCCGTAGCGTCCCAGAACTGACGGCACCGAGAGGCAGACGTCGGAGATCCCGTAGTAGGCGTCCAGCAACGTCGACACCGGAAGCACACTGTGCTGATCATGCAGGATCGCTTCGACGATGCGTGACCCTGCCAGCGCCACCGCATAGTTCGTGGCCCCCTTGCCCTCGATGATGCGGTAGGCCGAGTTGACGACCTCGTGCGCGATCGCCGTGCGGACCTCGTCGGTCAGCGGCCCGCGGCCCGCCATCGGCTGCCAGTCGACCAGCGGCACGCCGCCGATGGTCGCCGAGGTCCACAGCGGGATCTCGGTGTCACCGTGCTCGCCAACCATGTACGCGTGCACATTCTGCACGGCCACACCGGTGTACTCGGCCAGGAGGTAGCGCAACCGGGACGAGTCCAGCAGCGTGCCCGAGCCGAACAGCCGTTCCGGAGGCAGGCCGGAGAATTTCAGGGCCGCATAGGTGACCACGTCCACCGGGTTGGTGACCATGACGTAGATGGCGTCAGGTGCGACCTCAAGAAGGGGTGGCAGGATCGTCTTGGTCAGCGCGATGGTCGACTTAGCCAGGTCGATGCGAGTCTGACCGGGCTTCTGCTTGGCGCCAGCCGTCACGAGCACGACGTCGGCTCCTGCGACCACGGAGACGTCGTCCGAGCCCACGACCTCGGCCTGGGTCATGAACTGGATGCCGTGGGCGAGATCGAGCGCCTCGGCCTCCACCTTCGACCGATTGACGTCGAAGAGGGCCACTTCACGCGCGGCACCGCGCATGAGCAAGGCATAGGCCATCGTGGAGCCGACCGCTCCCGCACCCACCACGGCGACCTTGGTCCGCCGGGGCTGATAGCCCCTTGCCAGCGGAGGTGTCTGGGCAGGTTCGGGCACATGGGTCATGTCGTATTCCTGTTCACTGTGACGTCGATGACGAGGGGAGATCTCAGCCTAGAGCGCGTAGCCTCCGCAGTGCATCTGTGGCCACCTCACGCGACGTGGTCTGCCAGAAGCCCGGCAACGTGGCTCGCAGGAACGATCCATAGCGCGCGGTGACCAGCCGTGAGTCCAGGACCGCCACCACACCACGATCCTGCACCGACCGCACCAGGCGTCCGGCGCCCTGTGCGAGCAAGAGGGCCGCATGCGTGGCCGACACCTGCATGAAGCCATTGCCGCCTCGGGCGTTGGCGAGGTCAGAACGCGCCGACATGACCGGGTCATCCGGCCGGGGGAACGGAATCCGGTCGATGACGACCAGCTGGCACGATGTGCCGGGGACGTCCACGCCCTGCCACAACGACAGCGTGCCGAAGAGGCTGGTCGCCGGGTCTGCGGCAAACTGCTCGATCAGCTCAGCGAGCTGACCGTCACCCTGGCACAGGATGGGAGTGCTGACCCGACCACGGAGCGTCCCGGCTGCGGCCTGAGCCGCCCGACGTGACGAGAACAGGCCCAGGGTACGGCCGCCGGCCGCGGCCATCAGCTCGGCGAGCAGATCCAGGTGCTCAGCAGGCGTCCCCTCCCGGCCGGGGCGCGGCAGCCGCGGCTCCACGTAGAGGATTCCCTGGGCTGCGTAATCGAAGGGGCTGCTCACCGCCAGTCCGCGCCAGCGCTGCGATGCCGGCTGCTCCGCCGGTGCCACGGTGAGGTGCGCTCCGGGCTCTTGCGGCGCCGACCAGAGGCCGAGCTCGTGTGCCATGGACTCGAACGACCCGCCCAGTGCCAGAGTCGCCGAGGTGAGGATGGCGCTGCGAACGCCCAGCACCGAACCCTTGATCTGACCGGCCACGTCCAGCGGTGCGGCGTGGAGGATCGCGGTGGTGTCCTGCTGGCCGCGCTGGGCCCACAGCACGTCCCGTGCCGGATCGTGTCCAGCCATCCGCTCAGCCACCGCGAACAGTTCAGTCGCCGCGGCCTGTGCGACTCTGCGGGAGGGGGATGCCGCCTCCTCGCTGGGCTTGAGAGAGGAGATCAGATCCCGAGCAGCGTCGCGGATCCCCGCCAGTGCACCCGCCAGTGGCTCCGGCGCGCCGGACTCCAGGCGCCCTGCGGGGACGGCCGCCAGTGCCGAGGCCAGATCGGTGAGTGCCGCATCGAGGCGGGCGATGCCGGTCGCCCCCTCGCGCCTGGCCCGGCGTGACACCACCTCCACGGCACGTACCGAGAGTTCGACCGCCGCGGCCGACGTCACTCGCGACACCAGTTCATGCGCCTCATCGATCACCACGACCTGATGTTCCGGCAGCACCCCAGAGTTCCCCGCGGCCGCGATGCCCAGCATGGCGTGGTTCGTCACCACCAGGTCAGCAGCCCTCGCTGCGGCGCGGGCTCGTTCGGGGAAGCACTCCGTGAGCATCGG
>JAATES010000316.1 GCA_015655615.1 Actinomycetales bacterium | reverse complement strand
TCCGAAGGCGACGAACCCCCACACAGAGTTGACGACCTGGTGGCCGGCGAGCGTGACATCCCCCATGCCGGAGGCGACCACCACAGTGAGCAGGATCGCGACGCGCAAGGACAGGGTGCGCACCAGGAGGGGTACCCCGCTGCGTGCGCTACGGCTGAGCCCGTGGCGGTGCGGCCGCAGGCTCGCGCCAGAGTGGCGAGCACCCCGGGCGACGATTCCGGCCAGCACTGCTCCCATCGCGAGCTGAGTCGCCGCAGTGCCGATCGCGGAGCCGGCGATGCCCAGCAAGCAACCATAGACGAGAGCGATGTTGAGCACGACGTTGACGGCGGCCCCAGTGCCGGCGACGACCAGCGGTGTGCGGGTGTCCTGCAGCCCGCGGAGCACGCCGGTGGCCGCGAGGACGAGGAGCATTCCCGGAACTCCGGGCGCAGACCAGCGGACATAGGTGGCGGCCAGAGGAACGACCTCGTTGCTCGCACCGAGCCAGCCGAGGATGCTCGGAGCCCCGATCAGCAAGATCGCAGCGATCAGCACGCCCAGTCCTAGGGCGAGCCAGAGCCCGTCGACGCCGGTCTGGAGGGCCTCGCGGCGTTGCCCGGCGCCGAGCAGCCGGGCAACGGATCCGGTGGTGTTGTAGGCGAGGAAGACGCAGAGCCCCACGACGGTGACCATGACGGTCGAGGCCAACCCCAGAGCGGCCAGGGGCGCCGTGCCGAGACGGCCGACGATGGCGGTGTCGGCGAGCACGAAGAGAGGCTCGGCGAGCAGTGCGCCCAAGGCGGGAACGGCCAGTGCCATGATCTGCCTGTCCACGCCTCGGTCGGAGGCCATACCAGTGGCTGGACCACGCACCGAGTTTTCTCCATCCACAACAGCAGACGACCAGATGGCAACGAGGAGGCGCGATTGCGGCATCCCACAGCGATGTTATCCCCAGTTGTCCCCAGGCTTGTCCACACTGTGAATATCTCGCCACCTGCGGTCTGGGGAGTTGTCCCCAAGGCTGTGGAAAAAGCTGGGGATGCCGCAGTTGGCTGGGACGAGGTTGCGGGGATACCGTGCAGCGATGCGTCGCCTTGCTGGACCTCCCCCCTGATCGCAGGGGCGACGATGCTCGTGACCCGCGAAAGGTGAGTACGGAGCAGCACCGTAGCTCGGGCGCTGTGATGTCCGAGGCGCGGTGTAGGTCTAGGACTAGTGGAATTCCGCCAGTTTGCGATAGGTGGCATGGTGCGGTATCAGGTGAGAGACGGGAGTACCGGTGTCAATCGATGAGCTAGAAGACGGTTACGCGTCTTCGGCCGGTGCGGCTTTCGACCGGACCCCGCCGCAGGACGTCGCTGCGGAGCAGAGCGTGCTGGGCGGCATGCTCATCTCCAAGGACGCTATCGCGGATGTTGTGGAAAACCTGCGGGGGACGGACTTCTACCGCCCTGTGCACGAGACCATCTACGAAGCCGTCCTCGACCTCTACGGCCGCGGCGAACCTGCCGACGCCATCACGGTGGTAGCGGAGCTGACCAAACGCGGCCAACTCGCCCGGGTGGGGGGCGCTCCCTATATCCATGACCTCATCGCGATGGTGCCGACCGCGGCGAATGCGGGCTATTACGCACGCATCGTGAGGGAACGGTCCGTGCTGCGGCGGCTCGTCGAAGCGGGGACCCGCATCGTCCAGCTCGGCTATGCGACCGAGGGCGGTGATGTCGACGAGCTGGTGAACTCGGCTCAAGCCGAGGTCTATGCGGTGACGGAGTCCCGCACCAGCGAGGACTACACGCCTCTGGGCGCCGTGATCGATTCCACCTTCGATGAGATCGAGGCGGCGGGGCACCGCGGTGGCGGCATGATCGGCGTTCCCACCGGCTTCGCGGAGCTCGACTCGCTGACCAACGGCCTGCACCCCGGCCAGATGATCGTGCTCGCCGCCCGCCCGGCCATCGGCAAATCGACCCTGGGAATCGACATCGCCCGCTCGGCCTCGATCAAGCATCACCAGACCTCGGTGGTGTTCTCGCTGGAGATGAGCCGTAACGAGATCACCATGCGGTTGCTCGCCGCCGAGGCCGGAGTCCTGCTGCAGAAGATGCGCACCGGGAAGATGGACGAGAACGACTGGCAGCGCCTCGCGAAGACCCAGGCGCAGATCGCCGATGCACCGCTGTTCATCGATGATTCACCCAACATGTCGCTGATGGAGATCCGCGCCAAATGCCGTCGGCTCAAGCAGCGCCATGACCTCAAGCTCGTCGTGATCGACTATCTCCAGCTGATGAGCTCGGGCAAGCGGGTCGAATCACGGCAGCAGGAGGTCTCGGAGTTCTCCCGCGCGCTGAAGCTGCTGGCCAAGGAGCTGGAGGTTCCGCTCATCGCCATCTCACAGCTGAACCGTGGCCCCGAGCAGCGCACGGACAAGAAGCCGCAGATGAGCGACCTCCGTGAAAGTGGGTCCATCGAGCAGGATGCCGACATGGTCATTCTGCTGCACCGCGAGGACGCGTACGAGCGGGAGTCCCCGCGCGCCGGTGAGGCGGACCTGATCATCGCCAAGCACCGTAACGGTCCGACCTCCACCATCACG
>JAATES010000006.1 GCA_015655615.1 Actinomycetales bacterium | reverse complement strand
GTGGCGCCGCTATATTGCACTCCATCTGGTTGGAACATAGTGTGTGGTTTCTCCTGGTTTGTGAGTTCGCGATCGGCCCCAACCGTGCGAAAGCCGTCCTAGGCGCAGTAATCGGGCCACTTCGTCTGCAACCTGCTATCTAGGAGGACATCGCATACACTCACCCATGACGCGAAAATCTCGGATATCTTAGTGACGCATGTCACAAAAGACTCCGGTCACACAGTCACCATCCCCCCGAGACATCCACCGGGCACCCCACCGGACGAGGTCGAAACCCATGACGCTGCACCCGCTTCACACTCGTGACACACCGACCCATGACGCCACCGACGAAAGCCTGCTCGCCCGCGTGCGCGCGGGTGATTCCTCGGCCTATGGCGAGCTGTGGGGCCGGCACTCCGCAGCAGGACTCAGAGCGGCCAGGAGCATCACCGACAAGATCGAGGCGGAGGACCTCGTCTCTGAGGCCTACGCCCGCATTCTCGCTGCAGTCTCCCGCGGCAACGGCCCCGATGGCGCGTTCCGGCCGTACCTGTACACGGTCATCCGGCATCTCGCCGCGGCATGGGGCTCGCAGAACACCACGGTGCACCTCGACGACGACTTCGACGTGCCCGACACGATCGCGACGACCGACCCGGTGATCGACTCCCTGAATCGCAGCCTGGTCGCACAGGCGTTCCGCGCGCTTCCGGAGCGCTGGCAGACGGTGCTGTGGTACACCACAGTCGAGCAGATGGATCCGCAGGACGTCGCTCCCCTGATGGGGATATCGCCCAACGGGATAGCGGCACTCGCATACCGTGCCCGAGCCGGTCTGCGCCGGTCGTGGGTGGATGCCCACCTGGCCCGCGAACCCCGTTCGGACCTGTGCCGGTGGACGCTCAGACATCTGCAGGACGCCCAGAACGGCACTCTGGCTTCCAGGAAGTCTCGTAAGGTCGCCAACCACCTGGCGAGTTGCACGTCGTGCTCGCAGGACTCCCAGGAGATCAGCATGCTGCTCTCCCAGCTCGGCGCCGCCCTGCTGCCCACCATCCTGGGGGGTGCGTATGCCGCGAGCAGATTCCTCGGAAGCGATCTGTCGGACCTCCTGGTCGGGAACCCCCCAGTGCCCATCGTGGCTGACCCCGTGTCCGGCAGTTCGGTGGCCTCCCTCGCGGGAACGACCGCGAACACGAGTGCCACCGGTGCGCCGTCGCTCGCCGGAGCGCTGGGCTCTGGTACCGGGGCAGCCGGGGCCGGGGCGATCAGCGCGGGCACGATCGGCAGCATCGCTGCTTCGGTGGCGGCCGTGTTCGCCGTCGGACTCGCGTCCACCGGAATCCTTGCGAGCGGCCCGCCTCCCGCAGCGGTGGCAATGGCACAGCCCTCGCACTCAGCGACCATTCCCTCCCCGTCCACCGTGCCACCGACGCCGCCCCGGATCACTGCGGTCGACCTGCCCGCGGACCCCGAGAAGGCGGGTGACTCGTCGAGGCTGTCCCGGTCCGACCGAGACGTGAGCGGCCGGAATCAGGCCGTCGCCCTCAAGACCGCTGAACCGCTCGCTGACACGCTCAAGGCGCCTTCCGCCACGGAGCCCGCACCCGGGACGCCGGCTGAACCTGGACGCACCCCCTCAGCACCGGTGGCCCCCTCACCAGCACCCGATCCCACCACCGAGCCGACGGCGCCGGCCGAACCCGAGCCCGGGCCCGATGTGGAGGCACCCGCGGCGCCCTCCGTGTTCTCCGAGTCGCTGCAAGGTGCGACCTCGTCTCCGGTTCTCTCCGGCACGGGGGAATCCGGCGCGACAGTCGCGGTGTCCTTCGGTGGCACCGAGATCACGACGACGACGGTGGGCGACGACGGCCACTGGAGTGCCTCGTCGCTGCCCGGACTGTCCCCGCTCATCCACGCCGAGGAGCTCACGGTCACCCAGCGCGACGTCGCCGGCAACGAGTCCGAGCCCTGGACGAACACCGAGGACTGGTACCTCACTCCCAGCATCGGCACCAGCAGCCTCGGCAAGAGTCATGTGAACATCACGATCCACGGCTGGCCCGGTGCCTCATGGAGCGCAGCCTCCCGGCCCTGGGGGGTGCTGACGGCCACCGGTGTCTTCGATGCCTCAGGGACCGCGACCATCAAGGTCTCGGCG
>JAATES010000161.1 GCA_015655615.1 Actinomycetales bacterium | reverse complement strand
GTCGGTGAGGTGCGGGACGCGATGCAGCGCGGTGATCGGTGACCCGCGCGGGTCAGGGTCTGAGGGGACGAACGTCTTGGCTGGAACGGCATTTGCCGATAGTCTGGACAGATACCCGGACGCGGCCTCGCCAGGTCGCGACGGGAACCAAGCCAGGTCAGGACGTACCCGCTTCGCGCCCCGCGGAGCAGGGGAGCAGTGTGCTGAGGAGCGATGTGACGGCAGTGGACGGTAGTGCGCCGGACGTCGCGTACCCCACCCGCCGAGCGCGCCGCGAGGCGATGCTTCACTCCGAGCCGGTGTCACCACCCAGCCTTGCCGGCCGGTGGTGCAGGCTGCCGGACGCTGAGGCCATCGCCGCCGCCGTGCGCGAGGAGCCGCTCTCTGCTCCGGTCCCACGAGTCCTGACAGCACCCCGCTCGGCTGCGGTTCGATCCGCCGCGGAGCCGGGGGCTCCTGCATTGCCCCGGTCCGTCCGCCGCGCGAATCGCCGGCTGGCGGCCCCGCGCGTGGGCCGGACGCAGAATGCGGCCCGGTGGATTCCCCGTACGGCGGTGGTCGCCGCGTTGGCCATGAGCACGGTGGCTTTGCCGAGTGTGGGTGCACTGAGCGCCTTGCAGGGGCGGGCGGTGACGGATCTGGTCGCACCGTCCACCGGTGAGGTCGCGGTGGCTGCGGTGGCGGACACGACTGATGAGATCGGGCCTTCGACCCTGTCGATCGTCGAGAAGGCGGTCGCGGAGCCGGCAACGCCGACGATCCTGGCCCAGTCGGTGACCAGCGATCGTCGAGCGCTGGCTGCGGCATCCCGAGGTGAGGTGCGGTCCTCACTTCCGGGCTGCGATGCCTCTGCGGTGGTCACTGGATCCAATGGAACGCTCAACCGTGACCAGCTCTGTGAGTTGCCGCAAGGTGACTACTACCTCCAGCCCGATGCCGCCATCGCCTTCGCTGAGATGTCCCGCGCGTACGAGGTGCGTTTCGGGCACCCGATCACGGTGACCTCCGCCTATCGCAGCTATGCCGAGCAGGCATCCTTGAGGGTGACCAAGCCGGGACTAGCCGCGGCGGCGGGCAAGTCGAACCACGGCTGGGGCTATGCGGTCGATCTCAACAGCTCGTCCTACAAGGCCACAGCGCAGTGGCAGTGGCTGCAGGACAATGCCGCGACCTACGGATTCGTGAATCCGCCGTGGGCCAAGTCGAGCATGTATGAGCCCTGGCACTGGGAGTACACCCCGGGCGTCGTCCGCGTCGACGGTGTCGGCGCCTCGAGTTACTGACCCTCGTCTTTCGGTGGTCGTGCGGCGCGGGCTCTCACCGCGTCAGCGTTCCCTGCGCACGCTCTCCCCAGGCGGACCGGCACGTTCTGCTGCCCGCCCAGGCGGCACGAAGGGCGGGTCCCGGTGGCTGTCACCGGGACCCGCCCTTCGTACCTGCGGAAGCTAACTGCCTCACATGATCAGGCCTTGACCGACTTCCCCTTGCCCGACGTGCGCTTGGCGGCGGGGACGGCGGGCTGGTCGGCCTCGGCCGGAGCCGTCGCGACCACGGCGCGACGGGTGGCACGCACCTCCTCGAAGGAGGTCCCGTAGTAGGCCGCCTCCATGAGAGTCTTCATGTCCTCGAGCATCGGCAACCGCGGGTTGGCGGGTGCGCACTGGTCCTCGTAGGAGCCCATGGCCAGCTGGTCGAGCTTGCCGATGAAGTCGGCCTCCACGACGCCCTGAGCCTGGAACGACGACGGGATCCGCACCTTGTCGCGCAGGTCCTCGATGGCCCGGGCGTAGGACTCCACACCCTCTTCGGGGGTCGATGCGGGCAGTCCGAGGTGCTTCGCGATGTCCTGGTAGCGCTGCGGTGCGATGTAGACCTCGTACTTGGGCCAGCTGGTCGGCTTGGAAGGCACCTTGCCGTTGTACCGGATCACATGGGCGAGCAGGGTCGCATTGGTCCGGCCGTGCACCAGGTGGAACGTCGACCCGATGGTGTGCGCCATCGCGTGGACGATCCCCAGGAACGCACTGCCGAAGGCCATACCGGCGATCGAGGCCGCGTTGTGCATGGTATCGCGAGCCTTCTCGTTCTCCTTGTTGCCCGGGCCGCCGATCACGGAGGCCTCGATGTTCTCGAAGATCAGCTTGATCGCGTGCAGGGCGAGACCGTCGGTGTAGTCGTTGGCATAGACGGAGACATACGCCTCGGTGGCGTGCGTCAGCGCATCGAAGCCGGAGTCGGCGGCCAGGAAGCTCGGCATCATCGAGGTCAGCACGGGGTCGATGATCGCGACCGACGGGGTCAGCGCATAGTCGGCCAGCGGGTACTTCTTGCCGGCCTCCGGGTCGCTGATCACGGCGAACGGAGTCATCTCGGAGCCCGTGCCCGACGTGGTCGGGATGCAGACCAGCTGGGCCAGCTCGCCGAGCGTCGGGAACTTGAACGCCCGCTTGCGGACGTCGAAGAACTTCTCCTTCATGTCGGAGAACTCGATCTCGGGGTGCTCATACAGCAGCCACATGACCTTCGCGGCGTCCATGGGGGATCCACCGCCGAGTGCGATGATCGTGTCCGGCTTGAACTCGCTCATCTGCTTGGCGCCGCGACGCACGGCCGCGACGGTCGGCTCCGGCTCCACGTTGTCCATGATCTGCAGCGCCACCTTCTCGGGGCGGCGGGCCAGCACATCGAGGATCTTGTCCACGAAGCCGAGACGGGTCATGGTCTCGTCGGTGACGATGGTGACCCGGTGCACCTTGAACATGTCGGCGAGGTAGCGGATGGCGTTCGGCTCGAAGTACGTCTTGGCCGGAACCTTGAACCACTGCAGGTTGTTGTTGCGGCGTCCGATGCGCTTGACGTTCACGAGGTTCACCGCCGAGACGTTGTTGGAGACCGAGTTGTGACCGTACGAGCCACAGCCCAGGGTGAGGGACGGGATGAAGGCGTTGTAGACGTCACCGATGCCACCCAGCGAGCTGGGGGAGTTCCAGATGACGCGGACTGCCTTGACTCGGGAGCCGAACTCCTCGCTCAGTGCGACGTCCTCGGTGTGGATCGCGGCACTGTGGCCGAGCCCATCGAACTCCACCATCTGCTCGGCGAGCTGAATGCCCTCCTCGGCGTTCTCGGCGCGCAATACGGCGAGGACCGGGCAGAGCTTCTCGCGGGTGAGTGGCTCATCGGGGCCGACGCCGGAGACCTCGGCGAGGAGGATCGAGGTGTCCTCGGGAACGGTGAACCCTGCCTGCTCGGCGATCCAGGCGGCGCTCTGGCCGACCACGGTGGCATTGAGCTTGGCTTCGCCGCAGTTCACGGACTTGGCGGCGACTCCGAAGATGAACTCTTCGAGCAGGCGCTTCTCCTCGACGGTGACGCGGTAGGCGTGCAGCCGCTCGAATTCGACGAAGGCCTCGTCGTAGATCGGGGAGTCGAGGATGACGGCCTGCTCGGAGGCGCAGATCATGCCGTGGTCGAAGTCCTTCGACAGCACGATGTCGTTGATCGCGCGCTTGAGCTTGGCGGTGCGCTCCACGAAGGCGGGCACGTTGCCGGCGCCGACTCCGAGTGCGGGCTTTCCGCAGGAGTACGCGGCGCGGACCATGGCGTTACCACCAGTGGCCAGGATGAGCGCGACTCCGGGGTGGTTCATCAGGGCACCGGTCGCCTCGAGGGAGGGGTGCTCGACCCACTGCACGCAGTCGGCGGGGGCGCCAGCGGCCACGGCCGCATCGCGCACGATCTTCGCGGCAGCCACCGAGGACTTCTGGGCGTTGGGGTGGAATGCGAAGATGATGGGGTTGCGGGTCTTGATCGCAATGAGCGACTTGAAGATCGCAGTCGAGGTCGGGTTGGTGACCGGGGTGATGCCCGCGATGACTCCGACGGGCTCGGCGATCTCGACGATGCCGTTGATGTCGTCCCGGCCGATGATGCCGACCGTCTTGAGCTTCGCCATCGAGTTGGTGACGTGCTCGCAGGCGAACAGGTTCTTGGTGGCCTTGTCCTCGAAGACTCCGCGCTTGGTCTCCTCCACCGCCAGGACCGCCAGGGCCCCGTGCTGGTTGAGGGCCGCGACCGACGCCTTCTTGACGATGTTGTCGATCTCTTCCTGCGTGTACCGCTGGTACTCGCGCAAAGCACCATTGCCACGCTCGACTAGAGCGCTGATCTCTTGGGCGACCTCGGGGGTCTGACCGGGGGTGCTGTCAGGCATGTTTGCCCTCTCTGATGGCTGTCGGACCGACCTGGCCAAAGTGCCAGGCTGTATCCGGCGGTTGTCGTCGTGTTCTCACGTACAACGGTAAGAGAGGACCATGCCCCAATCCTGTGCCATTGGTCCCATGTATGGGGAGGTGTCCGACAAGTCGGGCATGCTTGCCCGCGACCGGAGGGGGCCTGCGGGGACCGGTCCTAGGAGAAGGACACCACCACGGCAGCTGCCAGGGCCAGCACGGCTACGACGATGGCCGCAATATCCGCAGGGCTCAGCGTGTACTCGCGCACGGGTGTGCGCTCGACGTCACCACGGTAGCCGCGGGCGTCCATCGCCTCACTGAGGTCCCGCGCTCGGACCAGGGTGACCACGACCATCGGAATGAGCAAGGGAAGGACGGCCTGGACCCGCGCGAGGATGCCGCGACGCTGGATGCCGCCGCCGCGGGCGATCTGGGCAGTCTGCAACCGGGAGAACTCACGGATCATGATCGGCAGGAACCTCAGCGCGATGGAGAACATGATGACGGCCTCGTGCACCGGAACGCCCCAGCGCTTGGTGGGCTGCAGCATGAGTTCGACGCCCTCGGCGAGGTGCTGCGACGCAGTCGTGCGCACCAGGAGCCACAGGCCCACGACCAGGCCGAAGATCTGCAAGCACATCTGTGCGGCGTCGACGAGACCGGCGACGGGCAGATCGACCGGACCGAGGCTCAGCAACTCCGTCCGGTCGACCGGACGGATGAAGACGCGCAGCACGATCGTCGAAGCGAAGAAGACGCTGAGAGAGGCCACCGCCAGGAGCAGTGAACGCAGGCTGAGGCGGGCGACGAACCAGGCGACGATCAGCCCGGCAGCGAGTGCACCCTTGACCACCACGCCGCTGGGCAGGCACAGCGCGAGAACGATCAGCAGGATCGCCGTGACCTTGGCACGGGGATCGAGCCGCTGGACCACCGAGTCGCGGTCCTGGAACAGGGTGAGGCTTGCCGCGCTCATCGTGCGGGTTCCTCGCTGGCCGCTCCGGCGAGATACCGGGCTCGCAGATCTCCGCGCCGGACCTCCGGATCGAGTTCGGGCAGCAGCGGCCATCCCAGCGTGGCGCGGGTGCCCGGATCGCCCAGCACGATCACGGGCGCGTCATCGGCCACCACGGCGCCGCCGTCGATGACGAGCATGCGGGTCGCATGGGTGAGGACCTCATCGAGCCGGTGGCTGATCCACAAGACCGAGAGCCCGGATTCCTGGAGCACATGGAGCTGGTCGAACAGTGCCTGGCGGGACGGCAGATCGAGGCCTGCAGTCGGCTCGTCGAGGATCAGGAAGGCGGGTCCGGTGACCAGAACCCCGGCGAGCGCGACCCGGCGTTGTTGACCGCCCGAGAGCTCGAAGGGGTTGCGATCCGCGAACTCGGACGGGTCCAGCCCCCACTGTGCCAGCGAGGCCGATACGCGGGAGTCGACCTCCTCCGCTGACAGCCCGGCGTGCTTCAACCCGTATGCGACGTCATCGCGGACCGTGCTGGCGAAGAGCTGGTGCTCCGGCTGCTGGAACACATAGCCGATGCGGTCGAAGTCCTGGGGGCGACGTTGTTGCCAGGGATCGACGCCATCGATGCGCACGCTTCCGCGGGACGGTGCGATCAGTCCTTTGACGATGGACACGAGGGTGGATTTTCCCGCCCCGGACCGGCCGGTGATCGCCACCAGCTCGCCAGGGCCTACCGTGGCGGAGATGTCACGCAGTACCCACGAGTGACCGGCGTCGGCCGCCGCAGTGGCGGGTGGCGCCTGCTGCCGTGTCTGACGGAGTCGGCTGCGACGGGGGCGCTGGTTCTTGCGGTCGTACGAGTGCGCGACCTTCTCGAGATCGATGGTGAGCCCTGGCCGAGTCTCTCCCGGATCGGCCGCGTCGTCGTCGTGATC
>JAATES010000099.1 GCA_015655615.1 Actinomycetales bacterium | reverse complement strand
AGGTAGCCGTTCGCACTGTGCAATTCCACGCCGTCGAATCCGGCATCGACGGCGCGTCGTGCAGCCGCGACGAACTCGTCCCGGACCACGGACAGCTCGGCGGTCGTCAGAGCGTGGGGCACGGCGAAGGGCACCTTCTGGTCGGGGAGGCGCACCTCACCCTCGATGGCGACGGCACTCGGTGCGACGATCCGGTCCGTCCCGGACACCAGCGGGTGCGAGACCCGTCCGCTGTGCATGAGCTGCGCGACGATCAAGCCACCGGCGGCGTGCACGGCAGAGGTCACGCTGCGCCAGCCCTCGGCCTGCTCGTCCGTGACGATGCCCGGCTGGTCGGGATAGGCGCGCGACTCGGCGGAGGGGTACACGCCCTCGGAGATGAGCAGCCCCAGCGTCGCCCGCTGCGAGTAGTACTCGGCCATGAGCGGGGTCGGAACGCCGTCGGCCCGTGCCCGCCTGCGAGTCAGCGGCGCCAGGACGAGCCGGTTGGACAGGGCGAGGGACCCGAGCGTGACGGGTGAGAAGAGGGTGATGATCGTGATCCTTGCTACGTGGCTGCTCAGTAGGGGTGGCCGGTCCCGGTCTCAGTGCGCCGGAAGCGACTGTGGTGGCAACGGCGCGAACCGGCGGGATATTCCATCCGGGATCCCGGGTGAGGCGGGAGGCGGCCGGGCAGGACGGTTGGCTGCGGAGCGAACGCCGGCGGCTGGGGTCAGGTGCGTTCGAGCAGGACCATGACCTCGTAGTGCGGGCTCTGCGGGAACATGTCCAGCACGCGTGCCTCGCGAGGGCGCAGTGAGGGCATGGCGGCGAGGTCACGGGCCAGGGTCTCGGCGTTGCAGCTGGAATAGATGACGTGGCCGACTGCGGAGGATTCGAGCCACTGGCTGAGGTCGGGTCCGATCCCGCGGCGAGGCGGGTTCACGATGACCAGGTCCGGATGGGACGAGCTCGGCTGCGCGGCGGCGAAGGCCCTGGCGTCGGCGGTCATGAAGGAGACATCCGACAGGTCCGCCTGCTGGGCGCCGCGCGTCGCGCTGAGCACGGCCTCGGCGCTGGACTCGATGCCGAGTACCCGGCGACCGGGCCGATGGCAGTGCAGGGCGAATCCGCCGACGCCGCAGTACAGATCCCAGACCGAGGACGGGGCGACGGAATCGGCCCAGGCTCGGCCCTGCCGGTAGAGCTCGGCCGCGACCTCCGTGTTGGTCTGGAAGAAGCTCTGCGGTCGCACGTAGAGGGTCACGTCGTTGAGCCGCATGGCGAGGGCCTGCTCCTCGGTGAGCGGGATCTCGGTAGCGCCTTCGACGCGGGCTTGATGGTCGGGGTGGATGTTGGCCGACGCGACGCGCAGCCGTGGCAGGGCTGAGGCGAGCGAGGGCAGGTGTTTGCGGATCCTCGCGAGCGACTCGGTGGAGCGCAGGACGAACCGGACCATCAGCTCCCCGTCGGGTGACTGTGTGACCAGCAGGTACTTGAGCTCTCCGCGGCGGGTGGCGAGGTCGTAGGGCACGAGCGCGGCCTGGGCGATGAACCCGGCGAGCACCGGGAAGACTGCTTGCAGGCTCGCTGGGTAGAGGCCGCAGTCGCTGAGGTCGACGCCGTGCCCGCCAGGGTCGAGGATGCCGAGCCGGGGGGCGGTGACCTCGCCGCTGACGGCCATCTTCGCCTTGTTGCGGAATCCGGATTCCCGGCTGAACGCCGGAGGAAGCCACGCCCGGGGCGTGACCAGAGCGGCACAGTGGTCCTGTTTGGCGGCCACCTGGTCGGCGTAGGGCTGCCGGATCATGACGCATGAGCGGCACCGGCCCGCGTCGAAGTGATGGCACTGCATCCAGGTGAGTCTACGGCCAGCCCCTGCCCGGGATGCCGCTGGCAATGCGGCGCCGACCAGGGTATAGTTGAAGCGTCAACCAAACGAGACGAGGTCAGCGCATGGTCCAGCACCACGGGAGGGAGCACACCCTCTCCGCACTCGAGAACCGGCTGACGCCCAGTGAACGGATGCCCGTGCTGTTCGTGGGCCACGGCAGCCCGATGAACGCCATCGAGGACAACTCGTTCAGCAGGACCTGGACCGCGCTGGGCCGGCAGCTGTCGCAGCCGCAGGCGATCGTCGTGATCAGCGCGCACTGGCTGACCCCGGGCTCGACCCGGATCACCGATGCGCCGACGAACCCGATCATCTATGACTTCATGGGATTCCCCGAGGAGCTCTATCACGTCACCTATGAGACCCAGGGGGACGAAGGCGTGGCCCGGATCCTCGCCGACGCGCTCTGGGAGTACGAGGCCGAGCTCGACAAGCAGTGGGGCCTCGATCACGGGACCTGGAGCATCCTGAAGTGGCTGGCTCCGGAGCCGACGGTGCCCGTGCTGCAGATCTCCATCGACTACGCCATGCCCCTGCCGGAGCTCTACGAGCTCTATTCGCGGCTGCGCCGGCTGCGGGACCGAGGGGTGATCTTCATCGGATCGGGCAACATCGTGCACGCATTGCGCTCGCTGCGCATGGACGGCGGGGTCCACGAGTGGGCCCAGGAGTTCGACGCGGTGGCGGCCGAGGCCATCACGGCCCGCGACACCGGTACGCTGCTCAACCCGTTCGAGTCCTCAGCGGCTGCCCGCCTGGCGGTTCCCACCGACGACCACTACCGGCCCATGGTGGCGGCGTTGAGCCTGCTCGACCGCAGTGAGGATGTCACGTTCTTCAACACGACCATCGACCTCGGTTCGGTCGGTATGCGGTCCTTCATCTCCGCCTAGCGCCGCGGGGTCCTTGCCCGAGAGCACCGCATGCGGGAACTGCCGCGCCCGGTTCTGGAAGGTCAGGATCGCGGGATTGACGACCACTCCGCGGCGGATGTCGATGGCCCGCGCGATGGTCTCGTTGCGGAGCCAGGCCGCAGGCCCGCCCATGACGATCGGCAGGTATGGCAGCAGCGCGGCGCTGATCTCCCAGCTCGCGGAGTTCCACAGATAACTGGGTGAGTGATCGACTCCGTAGTAGCTGACTCGGTCGCTCGCCGCGAAAGTGGGCTCGGCGAAGGTGGTGGCCCGCGCCCACTCGAAGCCCATGTGCTCATCGCAGGACACGTCGATGATCAGGCTGCCCGCACGGAATGCCGTCAGATCCGAGGTCCGCAGGAACTGCTCCGGGGAATTGGGGTCCTGCAGGGTGCAGTTCACGACGATGTCGCTCTGCGCCAGGTACTCGGTCAACGGCACCTGGCCCCCAGGGGCGAGCACCATGCCCTGATACGGCTGTGGCCCGTCGACCAGTTGCACCAGCTCGGTGTCCGGCATGGCGTCGCCGATGCTGGCCGTGCTGCGGTGGGTGAGGACGCGCACGCCGTGGAAGCCGTGCGCCAGCAGCGCGGTGACCGCCCCGCGTGCCGTGGAGCCGAAGCCGATCACGACGGCGGTGAGGCTCTGCCCGTAGTGCCCGGTGAGCCCCGCCGTCTCCAGTGCATGGAACACCGAGGCGTACCCGGCGATCTCATTATTGAGGTGGAAGACGTGCTGGTCCCGGGCGTCATCGGGTACCCGATGACGCATCGCCTCGAATGCGATCAGTGTCAGCTTCTTGTCGATGGCCAGCTGCGTGACCTCGGCGTCTTGGACGCTATGGGGCCATCCCCACAGCGTCTGGCCGTCACGCAACTCTGCCAGGTCGCTGAGCTGGGGTTTGGCGAGCACGACGATGTAACTGCGGGCGATCACCTGGTCCCGCGGAACGACGGCTCCGACCAGCGTGGCCACCACCTCGTCCGGCATCCGGAACCGTTCGGCGTAGCCCTGCTCGACGACCATCCGCGAGCGCAGGGCTGGGTCGATGCGCACCAGGTGCGCCGGGTGAAGGGGGACGCGGTACTCGTCTGGCATGCGTGAACTGCTGAGCAGGCCCATGGCGGGACCGCTGGATGGAGCAATCATGGGTTTCCCGTCCTTGGGCGCCACCGTGACTCCGTGTGGCTGACCCTACACCAGGGCCAGGGGCAGCTCGGTGCGGATGGCCGCGTCGGCGACCCCTCAGCTCAGCAGTTCCCGGACGTCTGCCGCGGTCAGTCCGGAACGGGAACGCGCAGTGCCGCTGGACGGAGGCGCACCGGTGTGTGCGGCTTCCTGCTCCTGACCGGCGGGGAGTGCAGCGGCACCGTCGACGACGTTCGCAAAGAGCGCCGACTTGGTGGCTTTGAGGGCCATGACCTTCTCCTCGATGGTGTGCTGCGAGACCATGCGGTACACCATCACTGTGCGGTCCTGGCCGATGCGGTGCGCGCGATCGACGGCCTGCGCCTCGGCTGCAGGGTTCCACCACGGGTCGAGCAGGATGCAGTAGTCGGCCGCCGTGAGGTTGAGTCCGAACCCGCCGGCCTTGAGGCTGATCAGGAAGACGGGGACCGCCCCGGAGCTGAACCGCTCGATCTGCTCAGCGCGCCTGCGGGTGCGGCCGTCCAGGTAGGCGTGATCGATGCCACGCTCGGCGAGGCGGTCGCGCACCTTGCCGAGGAACCGGGTGAACTGGCTGAAGATCAGGACGGAGTGGCCCTCCGCGAGGATGTCACCGAGCATCTCGAAGAGCACGTCGAGCTTCGAGGAGGGCAC
Source organism: Actinomycetales bacterium (assembly GCA_015655615.1). Taxonomy (GTDB): domain Bacteria; phylum Actinomycetota; class Actinomycetes; order Actinomycetales; family Cellulomonadaceae; genus Rarobacter. The sequence continues at coordinate 2,990 of JAATES010000099.1, read as the reverse complement.
GGTGGCGTGGGACTCGTCCACCAGCGAGACGTCGAGGCTCGCCTGCCACAGGACGGCCAGGGACCGGAACACCTCGAACCGGTGGCTGTCGAGGTCGTCCACCAGCCCCAGGACCTTGGTGCGCTCGCGCTGCAGGTACTGGTCGTAGATCTTGCGGTGCCGCGCATGGAGCACCACCTCCGTGACGTGCTCCAGCTTCTCCGGGAGTTCCGTGGCCACGGCCTCCTTGGTCCGCCTGAGCACGAACGGCGCGATGCGGCGCCGTAGCTGATCGAGGCGGGCGGCGTCGTGGTTCCGTTCGATCGGCCGGCCGTAGTATTCGGTGAATCGAGCAGGGCTGGGCAGGAGCCCGGGGCAGACGATCGACAGGATCGACCACAGCTCCAGCAGGTTGTTCTCCAGGGGAGTTCCCGTCAGGGCCAGCTTGAACGGCGCTCGCAGCCGCCGGGCGCATTGGTAGCCCACCGACTGGTGGTTCTTGACGAACTGCGCCTCGTCGAGGATCAGCCCGCCCCAGTCCTCAGTGTCGTAGTGGTCGAACTCTAGCCGGAACAGCGCGTAGGACGTCACGACGAGGTCCGCCCCGGCGATCGCCTCCGCGAGCGCCACGTGACGCCGTGCTGTCGTCTCGTTGACGGCGACGGCGCTGAGCGCGGGTGTGAACCGGGCCGCCTCGGCGATCCAGTTGCCGACCACGGAGGTGGGGGCGACGACCAGGAAGGGCGCAGAGCCCGTGCGCCGGGCCTGCAGGATCAGTGCGAGTGCCTGAATGGTCTTTCCCAGTCCCATGTCGTCAGCGAGCACGCCGCCGAGCCGATGTCGCTGCCGGAAGGCGAGCCATTCGAAGCCCTCCTGCTGGTAGTCGCGCATCTCTGCTAGTAGTCCCTGGGGAGCCGGGACAGGGGCCTCGTCCGTCCCATGCACCAGCGAGCCCAGTGCGGTGCGCCAGGTCTCGGCCTGGATGCCGACCACACCGAGGGATTCCAGTTCGTCGAAGAGCCCGGCGTGATAACGATTGACTCGCAGCGAGCCGCCTAGCGAGTCGCTCAGCGCCCGGGCCTCTTCGATCAGGTCCCGCAGCCTCGCGAACCGTTCCCCGGCCAGTGAGAAGTGCAGTCCGTCGTCGAGCAGCAGGTATTCCTGATGGTGCGCGAGGGCGGCGAAGACGTTCACGAAGGGGATGTCCCGGCCGCCTGCGCGCACCACGATGTTCAGATCGAACCAGTCCCGGTCGCCCGTGATCGCCTCGGTGCTGACCGATACCGAGACGTCGTCCTCGTGGCGGTAGGCGGTCCGGGCGCCGTCGACGATGACGTCGAAGCCGGTGAGCGTTCCGGACAGCGCCTCCAGGGCGGGCAGGACCTCGCCGACGAAGTCAGCGGTGGCCAGCCCGTCGAACACGCGGCCCTGCGCGCGAGGGTGGCCCTGCCGGACGTCCTCCTCCCACCACCGTGCGAGGACCGCCGACTCGAGGCCTACCCTGTCCAGCAGGGAATTCTGCGCCGGGAGGTCGAGCGGGACCCCTGGCACGGCGGAATCCGACGGCGGTCCCGAGGCCGGGACCTCCTGGACGACGACGGAGTCCTGGAGGTATCGCCACGACCAGGTGACCTCGGTGTGGTGTTGAGCGCCGAGTCGCACCCGCATGGTGAGGACCGGCCGAGGTGGTTGCGGCCGGTCCACCGACGGGTCGATGACGATCTCATCGACCCGCTGCGCCAGCGAGGGCAGCACCGAGGTGAAGAACCTCGCGGAGCCCGCGGCAGGGACGTGGACCGCGTCGCTGCGCTGGATCAGGTCCGTGGCCGCAAGGTCAAGCGGCGTGTGGAGCGGACTCAGCACCAGCTGGTGAGCAGTGTTCCGGCCCAGGACCGCCCCCACAGGCGATCCCAGGAAGGTGACCGGGCCCACGAGTGGTCCGGGTGGCCCGGGGACCACGAGTGCTGCGGTGACCAGGAGGCCGCCTGCCTCGGCGGGGTCATTGCGAACGGTGACGGCGACGCGGCTGGCCTCGGCGGGGACAAGCACCGGATGCTGCTCGCGGTTGGCCTCGACAAGTGGCAGGCCGATGCGGCCCGCCTCGGTGATCAGGCTCCAGAATGCGACCCCCGGCGCGTTGTCGGCGTAGATCCAGGAGGGAGTGTCATAGGGCGAGTGGGGTGTTGCCATCGCGAACATGGCCCGGAGGAGCTCGAAGTCGGCCGAGTGCACGTAATCGTACGAATACCGGATGTCGCGCCAGGACATCCCCGTCCGGATCCAGCGCCCGCTGGCACCTCGGATCAGCGGGCGCAGCGCGAGCCGGGTGGAGCTCTCCTTGCGCTGCTCGGAGCGGACTCCGCGCCGGCGGTACAGGTCGACGGGCGGCGGTGCGCTGCTCGTGACGAGGTCCACGTGCAGGCCCACTTCGCGCAAGGGACGGCCCTGCCAGGCAGCTCCGCGCTGTCCTGACTGCTGGAGGCTCTGCTGCGAGGCGGGAGCGAGGCTCTGTTCCCAGTCCGGGGGAAGGGGGCCCGGTGCCTGCACCGAGGGCCCCGCAGGGTGCTCGTCATCGCTGGCGGGCTGGCGGGCGGGTGCCTCCAGGTAGGACAGGAGTGCTGCGGCCACGTGCTTGCAGTCGACCGCCACCGGGCAGCTGCAGGTGCCGGTCACCAGCCGGGTCGGATCAGCGGTCTCGTCGACGGTGACGACGACGACATAGGGCACGGGGGAGTGACCCGCCACCTGGGCGACGATCACCTGAGTGCCGGCGGGGTGACCCGTGGCACGCCGACCGGTCGCAGGCCGCCCTCGGGCGACGTCTAGCACGTTGCCCTGGCGGGCATAGGCCTCTCCGCGGGCGAAGGCGGCGACGCCGACGAGGGCACGGACGTCGTCGCGCGAGTACATGTCCTTATTCAACCAGCCGGGTCGCTACGGCCGGACCGGCAACCTGACGGCAACATGGGGCGACTATGATTCGAGTTCCTGCGATGTTGCGCTCCATAGTT
>JAATES010000359.1 GCA_015655615.1 Actinomycetales bacterium | reverse complement strand
GAGGTGAGGAGTTCGGCGAGGTTGGGCTCGTCATCGACGACCAGAACTCTCAATGCGGAACCGTCCGGGCGAGTGAGTCGTGAGGCGCCAGCCGAGGAGGAGATGCTCATGGAGCCATCATGCGCTGCATAGTATGGACGGACATCGAGAATCACCTGAGCGCAGGCTGTGAATCCGGGGTGGGCGGTACGGTCCGGTGCATGCGAAGTGGGAATGCGACCGGGAATCGACGTAGGCTGCACCCGCGAGCACCCTGCCGCTGCGGCATGGGACGCATGCGGCAATCGACCGGCGCCAGGCCGTGACGATGCAAGGTGACAGGGTGATGGGAGATCAGGCAATGGCCGACGGACGCAAGCTGGTGATCGTGGAATCGCCCGCCAAGGCGCGCACCATTGCGGGGTATCTCGGCAACGACTATGAGGTCGAGGCCAGCGTGGGCCACATCCGCGATCTGCCGCAGCCCTCCGAGCTTCCCGCGGACAAGAAGAAGGGCCCGTTCGGCAAGTTCGCCGTGGATGTGGACAACGGCTTCGAGCCGTACTACGAGGTCTACGCGGACAAGAAGAAGAAGGTGCGCGAGCTCAAGGCCGCGCTCAAGAACGCAGACACCCTCTACCTGGCCACTGATGAGGACCGTGAAGGCGAGGCCATCGCCTGGCACTTGCTGGAGGAGCTCAAGCCCAAGGTTCCGGTCAAGCGCATGGTCTTTCACGAGATCACCCGGGAGGCGATCACCCGTGCGCTGGAGAACACCCGTGAGATCGACGCCCGCCTGGTCGATGCTCAGGAGACCCGGCGCATCCTGGACCGCCTGTATGGCTACGAGGTCTCCCCGGTGCTGTGGCGCAAGGTCCGCCAGGGCCTGAGTGCGGGTCGGGTGCAGTCGGTGGCCACCCGGCTGGTGGTGGAACGTGAGCGCGAGCGGATGTCCTTCGTCTCCGCCGGTTACTGGGACGTCACCGCGCAGTTCGGCCGTACGGCCGGTGGCGAGAGCGGCCAGTGGTTCGAGGCCCGACTGGTGTCCGTCGATGGGGCCAGGGTGGCCACCGGACGCGATTTCGACGACACCGGCCGGATGCGATCCGGCAAGGGCCTGGTCCACTTGGACGAGAGTGCCGCGCACGCCCTGGTCGAGGCCGTCGATGGTGTCGGGGGCGAGGTCCGATCGCTGGAGACTAAGCCGTACACGAGACGCCCGGCCGCACCGTTCACCACCTCGACATTGCAGCAGGAGGCCTAGCGCAAGCTTCGGCTTTCGTCACGGCAGGCCATGCGGGTCGCCCAGACGTTGTATGAGAACGGCTACATCACCTATATGCGAACCGACTCGTCTGCACTGTCCGGGCAGGCGGTCGACGCCGCGCGGCGTCAGATCGCCGAGCTCTACGGCGCGGAGTACGTGCCGAACGCCCCGCGGCTGTATGCCTCCAAGGCCAAGGGCGCTCAGGAGGCCCATGAGGCCATCCGGCCCGCCGGGGACTCGTTCCGGACTCCTGCCCAGGTGGCCAAGTCCCTCTCGGGTGACGAGTTCCGGTTGTACGAGCTGATCTGGAAGCGCACCGTGGCCTCGCAGATGGCCGATGCGCGCGGGTCGACGGCCACCGTCCGCCTCGGCGTCGCGGGGACGCACGCCGATGGGCGATCAGTGGACGCCGTCTTCGGAGCGTCGGGCACGGTCCTCACCTTCCGCGGATTCCTCGCCGTCTACGAAGAGGGCCGCGACGTCGACCGCTACGACGCAGGGGCGGCCGGGCAGGACAAGGATGCGCGGCTTCCGGAGATGGCCACGGGGGATGCGGTGGGCAGTCGCGATGTCGTCGCGGACGGTCATGTCACCTCCCCCCCGCCACGCTTCACCGAGGCCAGTCTGGTCAAGGCACTCGAGGAACGGGGCATCGGGCGCCCGTCGACCTATGCGTCGACGATCTCCGTGATCCAGGACCGCGGCTACGTCGTCAGCCGGGGTCAGGCTCTCGTGCCGACCTGGCTGGCGTTTGCGGTGACGCGGCTGCTGGAGGAGCACTTCGACTGGCTCGTGGACTATGACTTCACTGCCGAGATGGAGGCGGACCTCGACGCCATCGCGGCGGGGGGCAAGGACAGAGTCGCCTGGCTGAGCCGGTTCTACTTCGGCGACGGTACCGGGACGGTCGAGGGCCAGGGACTGCATGATCTGGTCGACAACCTGGGCGACATCGATGCACGGGAGATCAACTCGGTGCAGATCGGCGAGGGCCTTCAAGTCCGCGTCGGCCGCTATGGCCCGTATGTGGAGGACCTTGCCGCCGAGGTCAAGGAGGGAGAGAACCCGCCCCGGGCCGCGATCCCCGATGAAGTGGCCCCCGATGAGCTCACGGTGTCCAAGGCGCGCGAGCTGCTGGCCACCCAGGTCGACGGCGACATCGAGCTGGGCACGGACCCGGCCAGCGGACATGCGATCGTGGCGAAGGCAGGCAGGTACGGCCCCTACGTCACGGAAGTCCTGCCCCAGCCGGAGCTCGACCCCGCATTGAGCGCGGCCGCGAAGAAGCGTGCGCTCGCGGCGCTGCCCAAGCCCCGGACGGGCTCCCTGCTGAAGTCGCAGTCCCTGGAGTCCATCACGCTGGACGATGCGTTGCAGTTGCTGAGCCTGCCGCGGGTCGTGGGCACTGACCCGGAGTCGGGTGCCGAGATCACGGCGCAGAACGGCCGGTACGGCCCCTACCTGAAGAAGGGCACCGACTCGCGGACGCTGCCCAG
>JAATES010000370.1 GCA_015655615.1 Actinomycetales bacterium | reverse complement strand
GGCTATCGGGCAGCCGCTGGCCTCGCCGGCCACTCACTGATCGACGGCTGGGTGAGCATCGACGCTGCTGGCAGCGCAGACCTCGGTCTCGACGCCTTCCGCTCGCTGGAGGCGCGTCAGCAGCCGATATGGCCGGATGCCGGCGAGCTGGCCCGGGCCGCGGGCCAGCTCGCGGCATTGCCGCCCATCGTCGTCCCGGCACGCGCCGACCAGCTGCGTGACCGGCTGGCGGCGGTCTGCCGCGGAGAGGCGTTCCTGCTGCAGGGTGGGGACTGCGCCGAGACGTTCGCGGAGGCGGATGCCACGCGGATCAGCAACAAGATTCGCACCATCTTGCAGATGGCGGTCGTGCTCACGCATGGCGCGAGCATGCCCGTGGTCAAGATGGGACGGATGGCGGGGCAGTATGCCAAGCCTCGCAGTTCGCACGACGAGACCCGGGAAGGGGTCACGCTGCCCGCCTATCGCGGCGACATGGTCAACGGCTTCGGGTTCACCGAGGCGGAGCGCCGGCCCGATCCCCAGCGCATGGTCGAGGGCTACCGGATCTCGGCGGCGACGCTCAACGTGATCCGTGCCTTCACCCAGGGCGGGTTCGCCGACCTTGGCGCGTACACGAGTGGAACCGGGGATTCATGAAGAACCCGGCCTACAAACGCTACGAGCGCACCGCCAAGGAGATCGATCGCGCGATTCGCTTCATGGATGCCTGCGGGGCCGACTTCGACGGGCTGCGGACGGTGGAGTTCTATGTCGGGCATGAGGCGCTCCTGCTGGACTACGAGCGCGCACTCACCCGAATCGACGCACGGAGCGCCAAGGCCTACGACACCTCGGCCCACTTCCTATGGATCGGCGAGCGGACCCGGCACCTGGACGGCGCGCATGTCGATTTCCTCTCACGGGTGCAGAACCCGATCGGCGTCAAGCTGGGACCGACCACGACCGGCGACGACGCGCTGCGGCTGTCGGAGAAGCTCAACCCGGAGGGTGTGCCGGGGCGGCTGACGTTCATCACCCGCATGGGTGCGGGAAGGATCCGTGAGGTCCTGCCCGGGCTCGTCGAGCGCGTGTCGGCTGAGGGCGGACCGGTCGCCTGGGTGACCGACCCGATGCATGGAAACACCATCACATCGCAGTCGGGGTACAAGACCCGCCGGTTCGCTGACGTGCTGGATGAGGTCAGGGGATTCTTCGACGTCCACCGTGAGCTGGGGACCGTTCCCGGCGGGCTCCACATGGAGCTGACCGGAGACGACGTCACCGAGGTGCTGGGGGGCAGCGAGGAGATCGACGACGCCGGGCTAGCCTTGAGATACGAGACGTTGGTCGATCCGCGGCTCAACCACCAGCAGTCTCTGGAGCTGGCCTTCCTGGTTGCCGAGATGCTCGCCTGACCCGCGGGCGTGGGGTCGCTACCAGACGGTGATCGTCACCGTCGATCCGCGAGGTGCTTTGGTGCCGCCGTCGACGTCTTGGAAGCGGACCGTGTCGAGGATGCCGTTGAGGTAGCGGTTCACGGAGACCTCGAAGCCTGCGTCCTTGAGCGTCTCCGTGGCATCCGCCTCCGACATCCTGACCACGCTGGGCACGGTGACCAGGGTGGGGCCTCGCGAGACGACGACCTCGATAGTGTCCTTGCGATGGCCCTTGGAGCGGGCTTTCGGGCTCTGGGAGATGACGGATCCCTTGGGCACGGTGTCGTCGTACCGGGATTCGGACCTGTCCATGCGGAGGCCGACCGACTCCAGGCTGGCTTTCGCCTCGTCCTCAGTCACGCCGGTGACGTCCGGGACTGTGACGGGAGCCGGGCCGCCGGAGACGGTCAAGGTGACGACGGTATCGTGTGGCTGGGAGGATCCCTCGGGCACGGACACCGCAGTCACCTTGCCCTTGGCGACGTCATCGTAATACTCGGTCGTGGCCTTCCCCAGTGAGAACCCCGCCTCCTCGATCAGGGTCCCCGCGTCCGACTTGTCCTGACCGATCAGTTTCTCTGGCACGGTGAAGTGCTCGACGCCCTTCGACACGGTGAGGGTGACAGTCCCGGACTCGCGGATCCGTTCGCCCGGCTGGGGGGCGGCATCGATCACCTCTCCCGTGGGCACGGTGTCGCTGTAGGCCTCGTGCGTGAGGACCGAGAGCCCGGCCTCCGACAGCTTCTGCGTGGCGACGGTGCTGGCCGTCGCCACGGTGCCGGTCGGGACAGTGGTGTAGGCACCGGGCCCGACGTTCTGGTACCAGAGATATCCTCCCGTGCCCCCTGCTGCCAGCACTATGAGGACGATGGCTGTGGCCACCAGCCGACGCCGCAGTCGGGTGGTCGAGGGCCGGATTCCCACGGTCGCATGGAGTCCAGCAGGGGGAGGAGTGGCCCGTACGGGCGCCAGGGCGGTACCTGTCTCTGGGGTGATCGGGCCGCGCTGCAGCGACGTCGTGGAATGGAGTCGCAACGCCAGCGTATGGGTCGTGTCCGGATCGAGCGCGGCGCCGGTCGTCGTAGCTGGGTGCTCGGCCGCAGTGACAGATTCGCGGTCGAGTTCGGTCGATTCGCCGATGGAGGAGCGCAGTGGTGGCCGGATGACATCGAGGGGAGACGGCACCGTGAGTGACAGGGTCGTCTCATCCAGCAATGCGTGGACCCGCCGGACCTCGCCCAGCGCCGCGGTGGCATCACCCGGGCGATCGGACGTGTCCCGAGCGGTCAATGCGGCGACGAGCTCGTCGATCTCCACGGGGAGTGCGGGCACCTGACCGGACACCGGCGGCATGTCGGCATGGAGGTGCTGCAATGCTATCTGGATCGGGGTGGTGCCTGAGAACGGCGGCGCTCCGGTGAGCAGCTCGTGCAGCATGATGCCCGCGGCATAGACGTCGGCCCGGGCGTCGCCCTGCCCCGTGGCGATGAGCTCAGGGCTCAGGTACGCCACGGTACCCATCATGGTTCCCGTGCTGGCGGCGGTGACCTCCGTGATGGCGCGCGCCAAGCCGAAGTCCGTGACCTTGATCCGGCCGTCCTGGGACAGCAGCACGTTCTCAGGCTTGAGGTCGCGGTGGACGAGATTCTCGCGGTGAACGGCGCCCAGCGCGTCGAGAATCGATTCGATGACCACGAGCACCTCGCCGACGGACAGTGGCGGGGGGGAGGACATCCGGGTACGCAGATTGCTGCCTGGCACGTATTCCATGGTCAGGTAGCTCACCTCGCCGGCGATGCCCTGGTCGTGGACGGCCACCAGCCCGGGGTGGGAGAGCCGGGCTGCAGCCCGAGCCTCGCGGCGGAATCTCGCGACGAAGTCGGCGCCGAGCGCGCCGTCGGCGAGATGCGGGTGCATGACCTTCAGCGCGACGTCACGGTCGAGTCGCTGATCGTGAGCGATGTAGACGGTCGCCATCCCGCCTCGGGCAATGCGGCTGACAACCAGGTACCGATCGTCGATGAGGGTGCCGACCAGCGGATCGGTCACAGGAGTCGCCACAGCGAGAGTCTAAGGGTCCGTCATGTGCCGGTGACGTACCGACACGGATTCAAGCCGCGCGGGTCTGGGCGGCAGTCAGTGGTCGTGGCGGCCCGCAGCTAGGCCGCGGGTCGCTAGGCTGGCTGCCATGACTGACAGCGATCCTCTCCGCAGCCTCGATGCCCTGGTGGGCACGTGGCTGAGTGTCCCTGATTTCGCCGATCGGCTGGGAACCGCAGCCTCGAATGTGCGCGGAGCGTTGCGTGACCGCCGGATCGTGGGCGTGCGAAGGAACGGGAAGCAGGGCTACGACGTCCCGGAGGCCTTCCTGGTGCCCTTTCATCTGGCCAACGCCGCAGCGCCGCTGCCAGCGCCGGAACCCGGGCAGGAGCGGGAGATCATCCTGCCGTCGTTGCGCGGGACCGTCATCGTCTTGTCGGACGCCGGTTTGTCGGACGACGACATTCTGCGGTGGCTGTTCACGACCGAGCCGGCGCTCGGGGAGGCTCCGTTGACGGCGTTGCGTGCCGGGCGCAAGAGCGCGGTGCGCAGAGAGGCAGCGCTGCTGCTGGTGTGACAGGTGGTCACGCGGTACGCGCGGCCGTGGCATGGGCGAGGTCGACGAGCACGTCGGCACCGGGTCTGAGCAGTTCAGCGGATAGCAGCTTCGCCAGTGACTCCTCCAGGAGCCCGGCGATCAGCGATTCGATCTCGTTCGCCGCACCGGTGCTGACCAGGATGCTCCGCACGTGATCGACTTGAGCGGCAGTCGGATCGGCGGTGGACAGGACTGTCTGGAGCAGCGCCCGTTCGACGGCAGATCCGGCGGCGGCCGCGCGGGCCATCATGACGGTTCGCTTCCCCTCGCGGATGTCATCGCCCGAGGGCTTGCCCGTCGTGGCGGGATCTCCGAAGACTCCCAGAAGGTCATCACGTAACTGGAAGGCCTCGCCGAGCGGCCGGCCGAAAGAGGCGATGGCTTGGCGCTGTGCGGGTCCCGCACCCGAGAGCGCCGCGCCGAGGACCAGCGGGAGCTCGACGCTATAACGAGCCGACTTCGCAAGGATCACCTCACGCGCCCGGCGCTCATCCGCGACCGGATCGTCACCCCACGACAGTGCTTGCGCGTGGACGTCCAGGAACTGTCCCGCCGTCACCTCGACGGCCATCTCGTCCCAGAGTGCCAGGACAGTGGCGGGCACGTCGGGTTCGAGGTGGTCGGCACGGTGCAGCGCAGCGGAGAGGCGCGTCCCGGCGGCGACGAGCGCGAGGTCGCCGAGCAGGATTGCTCCCGAAGCGCCATAGTCCTGGCCGTTGCCCATACCTGAGAACGCGGCGTGGTCAGCCGTGAGCGTCACGTGCGCGGTGGGCCGGTTGCGCCGGGTCAGGGAGTGATCGATGACATCGTCGTGGAACAGGGCGGCGGCCTGGAAGAGCTCGAGAGCGACTCCGAGGTCGAGGATAGCCTCCAGCGAAGCGGTGTCCGATGGCTCGCCGCCATGCGCGCGCCAGGACCAGTAGGCGAAGGCGGCACGCATCCGTTTGCCCCCACCGAGCATGACATCCAGCAGATCGGCGAGGCGTTCAGCTGCGGCGCCTGCCTCTCTCACCCTCACGCGAAGCGCTGCTGCCGTGGAGTTCAGGCGCTGATCCACCGCCGAGCGGAGGCCCTCCTGGTCGACCAGGCTTCCGCTCGTGACGGTGGACGCGACGGAGCGGATACGCGCTGGATCGGGTGCTGATGACGGTCCGGGAGGCATGGCAGTAGCCTACGCAGCACTGCGGGACCGGTGGCGCTGCAGCCGGATGACAGGCATGTCCTCCTGCCCCGCGCGTTGTGGACGAGACGCGGTTCTCCACAATGACGAGGGTGGGCCTCTCCACGGCCGGGCCCCCGGCAGGCTCGAGCGATGACACATATTCTGCGGGTGGACGATCCGCGAGAGCTCCTTGCCCTGGTGCCCTACCAGTTGGGCTTCCAACCGGAGTCCTCGGTGGTCACGATCAGTCTGCGAGGGGTACGGCGCCAGGTCGGAGTCATGGCGCGCAGCGATCTGCGGGACCTCTGCGGCCCGGAGGGTGAGCGGGTGGCCGCTGCGATCATGCGCTGTCTCCACGGGGACGGTGCCAGCGGGGTGGTCGTCGTGGTCTACGACGACCACCCCGCGGCGAGCGATGATCTCCGAGCCTCGATCATCCTTGATCGGCTGAGACGCGCGGCCTGGGGCACGGTGACCTGGGTGGCCCTATGGTGGCTCTCAGCGAAGCGGTGCCAAGTCGCAATCCTCCGGCAAGGCCAGGCGGGCGCCGTCCAGTGGGAGGACGATGGGCTGACGCCGATGGACCTCGATTCGACACAGGTCAGTGCCACGATGGTGCTCAATGGCGTGGCGGTGCGCGCACATCGTAGCGAGATCGTCGAGCTTGCCGACGTCGACCCGATCCGGTTCCGGCGCGCCGCCTCCAGTGCCGATCGCTGGTGGCGGCGGCGAAGTGAAGCGACGACGGCCACGGTGGGGCCAGGCGAGGAGTCGCCGGGCGCCTCAGCGCGGCCTGGAGCGTTGTCAGCGTGGCAGATCCAGTCCTCGGCACTCTGGTTGGCCGCCCTGGACGATGCCGGAAGCCGCCAGGACGATCCAGACCATGCGCACGCGGAGCCCGGTGCGCCGAGTCTGGGAAGAATGAGCGCGTCCCTGCGTGATCCCGCAGTGCGAGATCGCGTGCTGGCGGCCATGATCGTCGGGGCAGTTCGCGGCGGGTCGTGCGCCCACCAGGGCGCCCAGGACTCACGGAACGACGGGCGACCCTGGGAGCTGGCATGGGGCAGCGTCATGGACGTCGGCCGTGCGAGAGCTCCCCAGTCCGCGGCACTGCATGTGCTGTCCGAGTTGGTGCTGTCGGTGGCAGCGCATACGCGGCACAAGCACCGGGCCGATGCGCTGGCGCTGGTTGCCTTCCTCGCCTGGTGGGATGGCGCAGGAGCGCGAGCCCGGGTTCTGTGTGAACTCGCGGCGCGGAGCGATCCTCAGCACCGACTGACCCAGCTGGTCGCAGAACTGCTCGATGCGGGCATCGCGCCGGGGTGGGTTCGTCGACACGCGCGGACAGTGGCAGAATAAGGGAAGGAAGGCGTCGTTGGCCGGAATGATGCGGGCGCCGGTGGTGTTGTGCTGGACGCACTGGCCCCCGGCGGATCCCGTTGGTGGCGACTATGGCGACCTTGACAGGTCCGGGGGGCTCTGTGCGCAGGTACAATAGAGATGTCTGCTGCGCGGTCAGCAGACGGATGGACGCCCCGAACCGTAGCCGAAGGGTCATCTGTGGCGCACAGTACAGTGAATTCCCCCCTCCCCTCTGAGTTTCAGCATTCTGCTCTGCAGCGGATCTTGCAGCTTGGCGCGACTCATGGTCGTGTCGACGCCAGCGAGTTCCGTGAAGCCTGCGAGTCTGCTGGCGTTGCTGACGCCAGACGTCTCAAGGTCGTCTTCCGGGCCTTGGTGAACGCCGGTGTCCAAGTGGACATGCCGACGGCCGTCAAAGTCGCTGCGGCGGCCTCTGCCAAGTCCGCGGTGACCACCGTGCAGGCATCGGCAGCCGACTCCGCGCCGCGGAAGAGGCGTTCGCGTGCCCAGCCAGCGGCGTCAGCCGGAGCTGCGCCCGACGGTCAGGGCGAGGCGGCGACGCCTGCCACGAAGCCCGAGACCGCCGCCAAGGCGCCCGCCAAGCGCACACCCGCGAGTAAGACGACGACCGCTGCCCAGGCAGCGGTGGCCACGTCCACCGCGCCTGGTGCGGCGTCACGTGCGGCCAAGAAGCCAGCAGCCGATCCCGTCGAAGACCAGACCGCAGTGGCCGACGACGCAGTGGCCGACGACGCAGTGGCGGTCTTCGCGGCGGCCGACACGGCCGCGGCCGATTCGCCGGCTGCCGTCAAGAAGGCTCCAGCACGTCGCCGTACGCGGGCAGCGGCTCCCAAGGCTGCCGAGCCCGCAGCGGCCGATGAGGAGTCCGCGGGCACAAGCGGTGCCAAGGAGACAGCGACTGCCTCAGCGGATGAGCCTGATGAGTCCCGAGGGTTCGTGGTATCGGACGCCGACGACGACGACGCTCCCGCTCAGCAGGTGGTGACGGCGGGTGCGACGGCAGATCCGGTCAAGGACTACCTCAAGCAGATCGGAAAGGTCGCCCTGCTGAACGCCGAGCAGGAGGTCGAACTCGCGAAGCGTATTGAGGCGGGCCTGTTCGTCGAGCACCGGCTGGCATCGGGCGAGGTCTTCGAGGGCAAGCAGCGCCGTGAGCTGGAGTGGATCGCGAATGACGGCCGTCGTGCGAAGAACCACCTCCTGGAGGCCAACCTGCGTCTGGTGGTGTCGCTTGCGAAGCGGTACACCGGGCGTGGCATGTTGTTCCTGGACCTCATCCAGGAGGGCAACCTCGGTCTGATCCGCGCGGTCGAGAAGTTCGACTACACGAAGGGCTACAAGTTCTCCACCTATGCGACCTGGTGGATTCGCCAGGCCATTACGCGGGCCATGGCCGACCAGGCGCGGACGATCCGCATACCGGTGCACATGGTCGAGGTCATCAACAAGCTGGCTCGCGTTCAGCGTCAGATGCTCCAGGACCTGGGGCGTGAGCCCAGCCCGGAGGAACTGGCCAAGGAGCTCGACATGACTCCGGAGAAGGTTGTCGAGGTCCAGAAGTACGGCCGGGAACCGATCTCACTGCACACGCCGCTGGGGGAGGACGGTGACAGCGAGTTCGGGGATCTAATCGAAGACTCGGAGGCGATCGTCCCGGCTGACGCGGTGAGCTTCACGCTGCTCCAGGAGCAGCTGCGCCAGGTGCTCGACACGCTCTCGGAGCGGGAATCGGGAGTCGTCGCGATGCGATTCGGCCTGCAGGACGGGCAGCCCAAGACCCTCGACGAGATCGGCAAGGTCTATGGCGTCACCCGTGAACGGATCCGCCAGATCGAGTCCAAGACGATGTCGAAGCTGCGCCATCCCAGCCGCTCGCAGGTGCTACGGGACTACCTCGACTGAGCAGCTGCCAGTGAGGGGGCGTGCTCTCGGCAAGCGGAGTGTGCCGAGACGACGACTGAGGCGCCGACTCCCTTCCGGGGAGTCGGCGCCTCAGTCGTCTGCAGGACCAGTCAGGTCCGTGCTCAGCTGGCCGATTCCGGCTCGAAGAGCCGGGCGGTCTCGTCCTGAATATGGGTGGCGACGGCTTTGTAGCGATCAGCGTGTTCGCGGGCGTGGTGCGCACAGAACAGCAACTCGCCGGCGGGCAGCGTCACGCGAACGTAGGCCTGCGCGCCGCAACGGTCGCAACGGTCGGCGGTGGTGAGCGGGGGAGTTTCCATAGTGGTCGTCACGAGTACATGTAACCATCCGCCGCCGTGATTCCTGCCTCGATCCGCTTCAGGTTCGCTGCACGCGTAGTTTTGACGGGACACCATCTCGCCCGCCCCGCCGTCGGTGTCCTGGCACGGTCGAGCCTCCGCGGGACCGCGGGCGCCGGACGGTAAGGTTCAGCAGGTGAGCACCACATCGGCACAGGACAACTACAGCGCCCGGCATCTCTCTGTGCTCGAGGGCCTCGAGGCGGTGCGGAAGCGTCCTGGCATGTACATCGGGACGACGGACTCCCGCGGGTTGATGCACTGCCTGTGGGAGATCATCGACAATTCAGTCGACGAGGCACTGGCCGGCTACTGCACCGGCATCGACGTCGTGCTGCATTCCGACCAGTCCGTCACCGTACGAGACGACGGTCGAGGCATTCCCGTGGACATCGAGCCCAAGACCGGGCTCTCTGGCGTCGAGGTGGTGTACACCAAACTGCATGCCGGCGGAAAGTTCGGCGGCGGGTCCTATACCGCATCCGGTGGATTGCACGGCGTCGGAGCCTCGGTCGTCAACGCTCTATCGGCTCGACTGGACGTCGAGGTCGATCGGGGCGGCAAGACCCATCGCATGAGCTTCCGTCGCGGCGAGACGGGTACTTTCGCGGATCCCCGCGGGATCGCAGGCCCGGACTCGGCATTCACGCCGACCGTCAACGCAGAGCTCCCCGTGGTGGGCAAGGTCAAGCGCGGGGTCACGGGCACCCGAGTCAGGTACTGGGCCGATCCGCAGATCTTTCCGTCATCGGCGGTCTTCTCCTACGACGAACTGGTCACCCGAGCTCGGCAGACCAGCTTCCTGGTTCCAGGGTTACGGCTCACCTTGCGTGACGAGCGGGGCATTCCCGGTACCCCGGGGGAGTTCGCGCCCCATGAGGAGACGTTCCTGCACACCGGTGGGACTGTCGACTTCGTCGATTTCCTCGCCCCCGACGCCGCTGTGACGGCGACCTGGCGCCTGGAGGGCACCGGAAGCTTCACCGAGATCGTGCCGGTGCTCGACGAGCGTGGACACATGACTGCCCAGGAGGTAGCGCGCGAATGCGACGTCGATGTCGCACTGCGCTGGGGGACCGGGTATGACACCGAGGTCCGCAGCTTCGTCAACATCATCTCGACTCCGAAGGGCGGCACGCACCTGGCGGGCTTCGAGGTGGGGTTGCTCAAGATCGTGCGCAAGACGGTCGAGGCCAACTCGCGCAGGCTCAAGGTGTCGACGAAGGACGCTGCTGAGCGCATCGAGAAGGACGACGTCCTGGCCGGGCTGACGGCTGTGGTGACGGTACGGCTCGCTGAGCCCCAGTTCGAAGGGCAGACCAAAGAGGTGCTGGGTACCGGTGCGGTGCGTGGGATAGTGTCGCGCACGGTGGAGAGGGAACTGTCCGCGTTGTTTGCGTCGACCAAACGCGATGACAAGACACAGGTATCACTGCTGCTCGACAAAGTGGTCTCCGAGATGCGGGCGCGGATCTCGGCGCGCAAGCAGAAGGAGATCTCACGACGGAAGAATGCCCTGGAGACCAGCTCGTTGCCGACCAAGCTCGCCGACTGCCGCAGCGACGACGTCGACCGGTCAGAGCTGTTCATCGTCGAGGGAGACAGTGCACTCGGCACGGCCAAGCTGGCGCGCAGTTCCGACTTCCAAGCACTGCTGCCGATCCGCGGCAAGATCCTGAATGTTCAGAAGGCTTCGATCACCGACATGCTCAAGAATGCTGAGTGTGCCGCGATCATCCAGGTCGTCGGAGCGGGCTCAGGGCGCTCCTTCGATCTCGAATCGGCTCGTTACGGCAAGATCGTGCTGATGACCGATGCGGACGTCGATGGCGCTCATATCCGGACCCTGCTGCTGACCTTGTTCTTCCGGTATATGCGCCCGATGATCGACGAAGGCCGCATTTATGCCGCGGTGCCTCCGCTCCATCGCATCGAGTTGCTCACTCGCGGCCAGAGACAGTACGTCTACACCTACTCGGAAGCTGAGCTCGCAGCGACGCTGGACAAGCTGACGAAGTCCGGAAAGAAGTTCAAAGACGACATCCAGCGTTACAAGGGGCTCGGTGAGATGGACGCCGATCAGTTGGCCGAGACCACGATGGACCCCCGCCATCGCACACTACGACGCATCACGGCCGCGCACGCGGAGGCGGCCGAGCGGGTTTTCGAGCTCCTGATGGGCAGCGAGGTGGCTCCGCGCAAGGAGTTCATCATCGCGGGAGCGGCCGGTCTCGACCGCGACCGGATCGACGCCTGATCCAGCCCCATCGGTCCTCGCAACGGCTCCGCGACCTCACCTCCGCAGTTGCGTCTCGATCTGCGAGTCCTCGTCGGTCTCATCGGCGTGGCGGTCGCGTGTCCGGCTCCCGCCGCCCCACGCTGGCCGGTTTGGCCCGGGCTCATCCCCGGAGGAGGTCACAGTGGTCAGGATGTCGTCGAGGGTGACGCGCCTGCCGCGCTGCTCACGGCGGACCACGATCACGAACATGACGACCATCCCGGCCGCGAATACCCACCACTGAAAGGCATAGGAGAGGTGCGAGCGCGGGTCGGTGTCGGGCACAGGCAGGGCGATCAGGTTCGCGGCAGCTGCAGGCACCTCGCTCACGAGGACGCCATAGGCGCCGGTGGTCGCAGGGGAGCGAGGGTCAAGCCCGCCGGCGGTGAGGACTTGCGCCGTGTTGATCGCGTAGACCTGATTGCCGACCGTGCCCCGGGTACTGGCAGGCTCATCGAGGCGTAGCCGGACTGTCACCTGTACCGGTCCGGTCGCCGGGGCGGCGATCTGCCCGACCTCGGGGGCGTCGAGTCCGGTGATGAAGCCTCGGTCGATGATCAGCATGGTGCCCGTGTCGGTCTCGAACGGCACCAGCACGTGGAATCCGGCGCCGTCGCTCCACGGACGATTCCGGAGCAAGGCGGTCGCGTCCACCAGGTAGTGTCCCGCAACGGTGATGGGCCGCCAGACATCGGCAGGGCTCATGGGGTGCGTCGTGCTGAGCAGGGTGTCGAAAGCCACCGGCTCTGCGTTGTAGTTGTCTTCGATCTGGGCGATCTCGGCCTGCCTCGCCTCATGCCGGTGCCATTGCCAGCGGCCGAGGAAGACGCAGGTCGTGGACATCAGTACGACGATGACACCCAGGACGACCCACTGCCGCAGGGACCGTCGCACGGGCTCGGCGTACGGCGACCGTGCTCCGGTGGAACCTCCGTGCGCTTCAGGGGCGGTGGTGGGCATCACCGCTCCGTCGAGTCGTCGAGGTCCTTGAGGGCGATGACGTCACGGAGGAACCCGCGCGCGTCCAGGAATGCCGTCAAGTGCTCGCGGTGGTCGTCACAGGCCAGCCAGATCTTGCGCCGATCTGCTGAATGGATGCGCGGGTTGTTCCAGCGCAGGGCCCACTGTGCCGGTTCACGGCATCCCTTACCGCTGCAGATCACGTCATCCGGCACTTCGCCGGGCCGGGCGGCGGGCATCATCGGGGGCCCGCCTGGTCCGGGGACGCTGGATCCGTGCTGGACGACGGCGGGTCCGTGATGGGGTGCGCAGTGGAGTGATCCTGATCAGGGGCGGTCGATTCCAGTAGTGCCGCTGGAGGGTCCAGCACCATCACGGCCCGGCCTTCTGGGCGCTCGCGCCCGGCATTGACACCCACCACGGCAATGTACGGCAGAACCGCCGCGGCTGCGATGAAGGCAAGGATGAGCCACGGCCGGGGGTAGTAGGTGTAGGCGACGAAGGCCGCGACGAAGCACAGCACGCGGATGCCCATCTGGATGAGGTACCGTCGCATGCGCCGAGCCTGATCCGCCTCGAGGGGCTCAACGGCATCGGTGATCCGGTGTGCTTCGCCCCCGAGTGCCGAAGGCCCATCGGGATGACGGCGGTGGAACCGCGAGGT
>JAATES010000134.1 GCA_015655615.1 Actinomycetales bacterium | reverse complement strand
CGCCGAGGTCGCTGAGGCGATGGACATCCCGGTGGGAACAGTTCGTTCGGCATTGAGCCGGATGCGATCAAAGCTGCGAGGCAGCGACGGTCTGCGCGGGAAGGCAACGGAGCCGCCCGCCGATTCTCCGACACCAGAGCCAGAGGGGGGCCAGTAATGCAGCCATGGATGGAGTCGTGGGGGATTCCCGAAGAACGGGAGCTCCCGCCGGAGAGCGTCGCGATGATTCGCGAGCGGCTGCTGCAGACGATCGCCACCGGAGGCGCCGGGGGCGACGACACCGGAGCCGGTCCGCGTGGGCGTCGGAACCGCCCGGTGATAGCGGTGGTCGTCGGAGCCGCGGTGCTGGTCGGCGGCGGCGCGGCGGCGGCTGGGATCCAGGCAGTGCACCACAGTCGCAACCAGGCGACCATGGTCGAGGTGAGCCAGCTGGACATCATCTATGACGGGCAGCGGATATCCGAGGACAACCTGACGGTGCTCCAAGCCTCCGGCAAGGGGCTGTACCTGGCCACCGATGTGGACACCGCAACAGATCTTCACGCGACGCGAGCGTTTGACACCGAGCACGAGCTGGATGCCTACAGCGCTCTGTATGCGGCCTGGCTGGCTGCCAAGTCGGCTGGCGAGCCTGTCGAGCCGTGGGGGCAAGTGGTTCCGCAGACCTGGACGGCTCAGTAGGCGCCGATCCCGGCCCCCGTTCCTCGCGACGGGCCCGACGATGCCCATGCGGGTGAGGCATGCCTTGCTTGCGGGGAACGAATTAGCGAACAAAGATGTTCACTAATACGTGATCGGTGTTCTGGCGACGGAGAGCGGGTGCTGCGATGAGTGACGTGCGAACGACCGCAGCCCCCGTCGACGTGGAGACCTCCACCCGGCAGCGTGTTCTCGAGCTCGTCGTGGCGGATGGTCCCGTGTCAGTGGCTCGGCTGGCCGAGGACATGCACTTGACCACGGCTGCAGTCCGCAGGCATGTGGCCGCACTGGAGGCGTCCGGCCACGTCGTCGCCCGCGAGCCGACCCGCCAGTCACCACGGCGCGGACGTCCGGCACGTTATTTCGTTGCCACCTCGCGCGGTCAGTCCGACTTGCCCTCCGCGTACCCCGATCTCGCCACGAAGGCTCTCGAGTTCTTGGCGCGCACGGGGGGAGCCGGTGCCGTCGAGCAGTTCGCCGAGGCGCGATTGGTCGACTTCGAGGCCCGCTATTCCCGGTTGGTGACAGCCACGGACACCACCAAGCGCGCCGAGCAACTGGCCCAGGCATTGTCTCGTGACGGCTACGTGGCGAGTGTCCGACCGGTCCCGGGGAGTGCGGCCGTGCAGTTGTGCCAGGGTCATTGCCCGGTGCAGCACGTCGCACAGGAATTTCCGCAGCTCTGCGAGGCCGAGGCCAGGGTCTTCGCCCGGCTCATCGGCTCCCATACCCAACGACTTCTGACGCTCGCCGGTGGCGGGCATGTCTGCACCACCAACGTGCCACTCGGCGACTCGTTTGAGGGCGGCGTCACGGACCAGGAATTCGACGGCCCGAACCTGCTCGCACCGCACTACTCCACGACTGACCAAGCCCCCGCTCTGGAAGGACCACGATGACGGCTCCCACCGAGACCATCGCCACACCGCAACGCTCCGACGACGAGATCATCGCGTCGATCGGGTCCTACGGCTATGGCTGGCACGATTCCGACGAGGCCGGAAGCCACGCGCGTCGCGGGCTCAACGACTCCGTGGTGCGCAACATCTCCGAGCTCAAGCATGAATCGGAATGGATGCTCAAGTCGCGGCTGAAGGCGCTCAAGCTCTTCGAGAAGAAGCCGATGCCGCATTGGGGCGCAGACCTGTCGGGCATCGACTTCGACAACATCAAGTACTTCGTGCGGTCCACCGAGCGTCAGGCTGCCAGCTGGGACGATCTGCCCGACGACATCAAGACCACCTACGACCGCCTGGGCATCCCCGAGGCCGAGAAGCAGCGGCTGGTGGGCGGTGTCGCAGCACAGTACGAATCAGAGGTCGTTTACCACCAGATCCGCGAAGATCTGGAACAGCAGGGCGTGCTCTTCCTGGACACCGACTCAGGACTGCGGGACCACCCGGAGATCTTCGAGCAGTATTTCGGCTCGGTCATCCCCTCCGGCGACAACAAGTTCGCCGCCCTCAACTCGGCCGTCTGGTCGGGAGGGTCTTTTGTCTATGTGCCGCCGGGCGTGCACGTCGAGATCCCGCTCCAGGCGTACTTCCGCATCAACACCGAGAACATGGG
>JAATES010000403.1 GCA_015655615.1 Actinomycetales bacterium | reverse complement strand
GAGTACCGCGAGATGCGGGCAGTGCCGGGGTCCACCACGTAGCGCACGCCCGGAACGGTGAGGGAGGTCTCGGCGACGTTGGTCGACAGCACGATCAGTCGCCCGGAATGGGACTCGAACACGCGGTGCTGCTCGGCGGCCGAGAGCCGGGCATACAGCGGCAGGACCTCGATGTGATCCGGGAGCCTGGTGTCGCTGGTGCGGTCCCCGAAGTGTCCTTGCAGGGCGTCGGCGGCATCGAGGATCTCGCGCTCACCCGAGAGGAACACGAGGATGTCCCCCGGTCCCTGCCGGGTGAGCTCGTCCACGGCATCGAGGATGCCGCTCATCAGGTCCCGCTCCTCGGCTTTGGCCCTGCCACCCGCACCGGACTCCTCGACCAGCGGACGGTAGCGGATCTCCACGGGAAAGGTCCGGCCAGTGACCTCGATGACCGGAGCGGGCACCGGCTCCGCCATGGGCGCCTCCGGGATGGGGTCGGGGACCGCCGTGCCGCGGGCCTCCTGGAGCCTGCGCCGTTCCCGCGCCAGCGAGCGCAGGTGATCCGGTGCGAAGTGCCTTGCGAAGCGCTCCGAGTCGATGGTCGCCGAGGTGATGATCACCTTGAGGTCAGGGCGCTGCGGCAGCAGTCGGGCAAGGTATCCCAGGATGAAGTCGATGTTGAGGCTGCGCTCATGGGCCTCGTCGATGATCAGCGTGTCATAGGCCAGCAGCTGGGGGTCGCGCTGCAGCTGCGCCAGCAGGATCCCGTCGGTCATCACCTTGACCAGGGTGTTCTCGCTGGACTGGTCGGTGAACCTGACCTGGTAGCCGACGACGTCGCCGAGCGCGACCCCTAGCTCCTCCGCGATTCGTTCCGCGACCGTGCGGGCTGCGATGCGCCGCGGCTGCGTGTGCCCGATCTGACCTGCGCGACCGCGGCCCAGCTCGAGCAGGATCTTGGGCAGCTGCGTGGTCTTGCCCGATCCGGTCTCCCCCGCCAGGATCACGACTTGGTTGCGTGCGATGGCGGCGGCGATGTCGTCACGGCGGGCGCTGACCGGAAGCTGCTCCGGGTAGGTGAGGGGGGGCACCGTGACAGCCGCACGGCGCTCTGCGGCCCGGGCGAGCCGCGCTGCGTCGGGGGCGGCAGTCACCTGGGACGTCCGAGCCGGGCTGTCACGGGATCCCGGGCTCCGGCGCCTCCTCGGTCGGCGCCCGCGCTTGTCCTCCGGCTGGTTGCTCACAATGATCCATTGTCCCAGGGGGTGCAAGGCGAAAACCCGAGCAGCCCGACGAGACCGGAGGTGCCGTGCTTCATCAGGGGTACGCCGGTGACGCTGGCGCGCCAGTCCGCCCTGTCACCCTACGGCTGACGCCAGGTCATCCCGCAGACCATCGATCTGCTGATACAGCGCCCGGAGGGTCCAGGTCGCGCCTGGAGCCAGATCATGCAGACCGTCGAGCTGCCGTAGGGTGTGACCCACCTGCGCACTCGCGGCCTCCAGCCCCACCTCGGCGTCGGCGAGGTCGGCCACAGCGGTCCAGGCGACGGCATCGTCGTCGTCGAGGACGGCAAGAGCCTCGTAGGCCCGACGGGCAGCGAGCTGCCCGCTCGCTACGGCCTCGGTGACCTGGGAACGCAAGGTGGTCGACAACGCGCTCGTGTCGACGTGGAGCGTCGTGCCGTCGGTACTCGTGCTGTCGCTGGAACGGTGGTGGGCGCGCGGCTGATCGAATCGGTAGAGGGTCGCCGCCTCGGCTGAACCGGAGAACGGCAGGGTCACGGCAAGCAGCCCTGCTGCCGCCAACCTCGTCGTCCGCGTGTTCATAGTGACATTGTGCCTGGTCGTCCTGGGAAGAACGGCATCGCTGTCTGAGAATCCACTGAGTGAGACGCCGTGGGGCCGCAGCACCGGCCGCGGGTTCGGCCTACGCTCGTGAGGTGAGCGAAGAACGTGCACGGGCAGGATTGGACGCAGCAGGCATCGCCTACACGGTGACCAGGCATGGCCGCGTCGGCTCCTTGGCGGAGGCCGCGGCCCTGCGGGGCGTGGACCCGTCGGGCATCGTCAAGACCCTGGTGGTCCGGCGCGGGGAGGGCGACTTCCTCTTCGTGCTGGTCCCCGGTGACCGGACGATCTCCTGGTCCAAGCTGCGGACGCTCCTGGGGGTGAGCAGGATGTCGATGCCGGATGCGGCGGTGGCCAAGGAGGTCACCGGATACGAACGGGGGACCATCACGCCCTTCGGATCGCTGACCGCGTGCCCAGTTGTCGCCGATGAGCGGGTCGAGGGCCACGCGGTGTCGATCGGCGCGGGCGCGCACGGGGTCTCCGCCACCGTGGATGGATCACAGCTCGTGGCCGTCCTCGGAGCCCAGGTCGCCGACGTCACCGATCCGGCCTGAGCGGCTGCGGGCCTGCTCGTCCGACGCGCGCGATACGGTCAGCCCATGCGTTTGCTGCACACCTCCGACTGGCACCTGGGCCGAACCTTGCACGGCATCGACCTTCACGCCGCCCAGGAGGCCTGGGTGGACCACCTGGTCGAGGTGGTCCGCGCGGAGTCGGTGGACGTCGTGCTGGTCTCCGGTGACGTCTACGACCGTGCCATCCCGCCGGTGGAATCGGTCACGTTGCTCGGCTCGGCGCTCGCGAGGCTGGCGGCGGGCGCCCAGGTGATCATGACCTCGGGAAACCATGACTCGCCGACCCGGCTGGGCTTCGGTGCGGCCGTCCTGCGAGACGGGGTCCACCTCCGGACGTCGCTGGCGGATGTCGGGCGTCCCGTACGGGTCGAGGGGCGCGATGGCGTGATCTGCTGGGTCTATCCCCTGCCGTACCTGGAGCCTGAGGCGGCCCGCGTCGCCCTGGCTCGCCCCCAGCGCACTGGCGAGGGCGATGGCGAGGGGGCGCCGGTGCCGCTGGCGCGGTCGCATGAGGCCGTCCTCTCGGGTGCGATGGACCTCGTTCGCGCCGACCTCGCACGCCGCCGGTCCCGCGAGGCGGCATCGGGTGCCGCGCCCGGCGCTTCGGTCGTGATGGCGCACGCCTTCGTGGTCGGGGGCGAGGCCAGCGAATCGGAACGGGACATCAAGGTCGGCGGCGTCGACAGCGTTCCCGCCGGGGTGTTCGCGGGCATCGACTATGTGGCGCTCGGTCATCTGCACGGACCGCAACGAGTCAGCCTGCCCGGCGAGTCCGCCGGAGGGCGGCGGCGTGCAGCGCGCTACAGCGGCTCTCCGCTGGCCTACTCGTTCTCAGAACGCGACCACCGTAAGTCCAGCGTGCTGGTGGATCTGGGACCGGACGGCGTCAGGGGTGAACCACGTCTCATTCCTGCTCCGGTGCCGCGTCGGCTCAGCCAGATCGAGAACGACCTGGCGGAGATCCTCTCCGCGAGGTACCAGGCACAGCGAGAGGACTGGGTGCGCGTCTACGTCACCGATCCGGTCGCACCGGCGAGGTACGTGGAGCGGGTGCGGGCCGTCTTCCCGCACGCGCTGGTCGTCCTGCGCCGGCCGCGCGGGCCGCAGACCGGGAGCATCGGTGCGCGGGTGGTGACACCGGCCAGCGACCCCGTCCAGGTGGCGTCGGACTTCCTCGAGCACGTCACCGAACGACCGACGGCTGCTGCTGAGCGGGCGGTCCTGGCCGGGGTGTTCGAGGAGCTCGCACGGGCGGAGCGTGAGGCCTGATGCAGGTCAGGTCGTTGCAGTTCCAGGCCTTCGGGGCGTTCGCCGAGCTGACGAGCATCGATTTCGACACGCTCACCCAGTCGCGGCTGTTCTTGCTGGAGGGTCCGACGGGTGCCGGGAAGTCGACGGTGATCGATGCGATCGTCTTCGCGCTCTACGGCAGCGTGGCAGCCGCGACCGGCAGCGCACAGCGCATCCGGTCCGACTTCGCCGGCCCCGGCAGCGAGACCTTTGCGGACCTCGTCTTCGAGGTCCCGGGCGGCATGTTCCGGGTCCGGCGCACTCCGCAGTACGAGCGGATCAAGAAGAACGGGGCGGGTACGACCACGCAGCAGGCGACCGTGAAGCTCTGGCGGCTGACGGAGCCGGGGTGGGAACTCGCCCGCCGGTCCTCCGGCGGATCGGATGCGGATCCGGCGGGTGGTGGTGCCGGGAGCCTCGATCACCACGACCTCGATGCGGCCGGGGAGCTGCTGAGCACCCGGATGGACGAGGCAGGCCTGCAGATCTCCCGTGCCGTCGGCTTGAGCCGGGAGCAGTTCGTGCAGACGATCGTGCTTCCGCAGGGGGAGTTCGCGGCGTTCCTCAGAGCGAGGCCCGAGGACCGCACCTCATTGCTGCAGCGGGTGTTCCAGACCGAGGTGTATGTCCAGGCGCAGGCGCGCCTCGCGGAGCGGCGACGTGCGGTGACCGCGACGGTCGGCGAGGCCCGTCAGGGCATGACATCCGCTGCGGCGGCGTTCACGCGGTTGCGGAGCGGTGAGGCGCCGGTGCCGGAGGCCCCCGACGAGCCGTCCCAGGTGGTGTCCGAGGCGCGGGGGCAGCTCGCCCTCGCCCTCGCGGAGTCACAGGAAGCCGAACAGCGGGCGGTAGCGGCTCGGTCGGAGGAACTGGCTGCCCAGACGGCCTTGCGAGAAGGCACGGTCCTGCT
>JAATES010000026.1 GCA_015655615.1 Actinomycetales bacterium | reverse complement strand
TGCCCCAGTCCTTGAACTCGGCCCCGCGCTCCAGGCGGCGTGTCATGGTCAGCTCCCTTACTTGCTCAGCCAGGCGTCATAGAACGAGATCTGCACACCGGGCTCCCAGCGCACGTCGTGGAGATTCGGGCTCAGTGCGTGGGCCACGGACTGCTCGTTGAAGACGATGACGAGGTGGTTCTCGAGGATGTACTTCACCGCCTTGTCGACGGCGGCTTGCCGGGCGGCCGTCTCCGGTGAGGCGTCCGCCTCTGCGAGGTAGTCGTCCAGCACTGACGGCTGGAGGTGGAGCGGGTTGTTGAGCTTCGTGGTGAAGTGCATGTTGAGCGCTGCCGGGTCGGCACGGGTGAAGCCGTAGGGGACGAAGTCGTAGTCGCCGGAGTCCAGGGCCGCGAGCATCTCGGCGCGTGAGACCTGCTTGATGGTCAGCTCGACGCCGATCTCCTTGAGCTGCTGGGCACGCAGCTCGTGGGCCGTGGTCGGACCGGACTGGCCGTTGACGACCTGGACGCTGAGCCGGACCCCGTCCTTGCTGCGGATGCCGTCCGAGCCGACCACCCAGCCTGCGGCGTCCAGCACCTTCTTGGCCTTCTCGGGGTCGTACGTGATGTACGAGGAGAAATCGGTGTACAGCGGTGTCGTCGACGACAGGATGCTGGTCGCCAGGTTGTAGCGGGGCAGCAGAATCGTGTCGCGGACCTCCTCATTGTTGATGCCCAGCTGGATCGCTTCACGTACGGCGGGGTCCTTCAGCGTGGGCGAGGAGTTGTTCGTCAGGTATTCCGAGACGGTGCCGGGGTTGTTGGCGCTGAGGATCTGGAAGCCTGCCGCGGCGAGGCCATCCTCATCCTGGGCGGCCGGGGAGTTGAAGCCGTCGAGCGTCTTGGACTTCAGTCCGCCGGTGCGCTGACTGGCCTCGGTGACCACCCGGAAGGTGATCTTGTCCAGGTAGGCGTCACCCGTGTGGGTGGCGTTCGGAGACTGCCAGGCGTATCCGGTGCGCTTGGAGAGCACGACCTCCTGCGCGGGCACGAAGCTGTCCAGGGTGAACGGGCCGGACCCCACGATCTTCCCGAGGCAACGGTCCTCGGGGGTGACGTCCCGGTAGACCGACGGCGCGAGCACCGCGAGGTTGACGGTGGACAGCGCCTGCAGGAAGCTCGCGTTCGGCGAGGAGAAGGTGACCTTCGCCTGGTCCGCGGCGAGAACCTCGGTTCCCTGGTAGCCGGCGATGTAGCTGGCGGCGTTGATCGCCCGTCCGCCGAGGTCCTTGATGCCATCGAGGAAGGTCTTGAACGCTGCCGCGTCGAACTTCTCTCCATTGGAGAACGTGGCGTCGGTGCGGAAGGTGAACGTGAACGCGGTGGCGTCATCGTTCACCTCCCACTTCGTCGCGAGCCAGGGGAGGATCTCACCGGTCTCGGGATCGGCCTCCACCACTGAGTCGGCGACCTGCCGGACGATGTCGCGGGTGCCCGTGAGGTCGGTCTGATTCGGATCGACGCAGATCGGGTCGGACGAGGTCCCATAGATGATCGAGCCGCCGGCGACCGGAGTTCCGGAGGCTTGCGCACTGGCGGTGCTCTGGGTGTTCCCGGAGCCGGAGCCGCATGCGGCCAGCGACAGCGCCAGGGCGGCGGCCGAGGTCACGGCGAGGACCGAACGGGTGAACTGGAGGGACACGGGAGGGCCTTTCTTGAGGGGTCGACGGTGCGGCACCCACGGCGGGAGCGGCACCTGGTCGGCGGAAGCCGGGGTCAGGGGAGGTCGGTAGGGCGGCCGAAGACGTTCTCGCGCAGAGTTGATCCGGCGTATTCGGTCTGAAACAGCCCGCGGCGCTGGAGTTCGGGAACCAGCGTGTCGGTCAGCAACCGGTAGCCCTGGAAATGCTGGGCGGACAGCACGAATCCATCGGCGCTCTCCGCCTCGACCCTGGCTTCGATCTGGTCGGCGATCTCGGCTGCGGAACCGATCGGAGCCCAGTGCCCGGACCCCGAGGCGTTGAAGTCGGCCACCAGGTCGCGCAGGGTGTGTTTGCCGGACAGCGCCTTCTTGCGATAGAGCTCATAGCGTGACCGCCGCCCCTGAACCGTGGCGGGGTCCGGAAGGCGGTCGAGCGGGATGGGCTTGTCCGGGTCGAGGTCGGACAGGTCGGTCTCGCCGAATCCTGCCTTCTCGAAGTTGCGCCGCTGGGCGGTGAAATCCGCTGCGCCACCGAGCTCTGCGAGCTGCTGCGCCAGTTCTTGGGCGTGGGACGATGATTCGCCGATGATCGCGTACAGCCCGGGCACGACCTTGACGCTCGCGGGATCGCGCCCGGCATCGGAGACGTGCGACTTGAAGGCCTGATAGAACTCGACGGCATCCTGCTCGTCCGGGTGCGCGGCGAAGATCGCGTCGGCGTAGGTGGCGCCGAGCTTGAAGCCGTCGAGTGAGGAGCCTGCCTGGAACAGGAAGGGCTTGCCTTGCGGCGCGCGGTCGATGTTCAGGGGTCCGGCGATCCGGAAATGCTCGGAGGCGTAGTTGGTCTGATGCACCAGGGAGGGGTCGACGTTCACCCCGCCCTCGCGGTCGATCACGCGGGCTCCGGGCTCCCAGCTCTCCCAGAGCGCGATGGCGGCGGCGACGAAGTCATGCGCGCGGCGGTAGCGATCGGGGTGAGACAGCGGCGGACGGCTGAAGTTCTCCTCGCCCCAGGCCGAGGTCACGATGTTCCATCCGGCACGCCCCCGGGACAGGTGGTCCAGCGAAGCCAGCTGACGTGCCAGATTGAACGGCTCGTTGTAGGTCGTGGAAGCGGTCGCCACCAGGCCGATGTGCTGGGTCCGGGCTGCCAGGGCGGTCAGGAACGTGAGGGGCTCGAAGTGCCCGCCGGGTTTGTGGGCGCTGGTCGTCAGGCCATCGGAGAGGAACAGCGAATGGATCTTCGCAGCCTCTGCGCGCTGGGCGACCTCAGTGAAGAGGTCGAGGTCGTAGAGCCGTTCGGCGTTGCTGTCGGGCAGGCGCCATGCGACGGAGTTGACTCCTGTGCCCAGGATCTGCAGCACGAGCGTGAGCTTCTTGCGTGAGGTCGTCATGAGGGTCTCCTGGTTGCGGGGGCTCAGACCCGGGCGGCGAGCTCGGAGCGGACAAGGGGCAGGAGGTACTTTCCGTAGTCGACGACGTCCTTGAGGTTGTCGTAGCCGCGAATCGACACGATGTCGGCGCCGAGCTTCACATAGTCGAGGATCGCCTCGGCGACGACCTCTGGGGTGCCCACCAGCGCGGTCGAGGCACCGGCGGCATTGGTGGCTGCGGCGACGGGCGTCCACAGCGCCCGGTCGTGCAGCTCGCCGGCCGCCGCAGCGGCGAGCAGGCGCTGGGAGCCCGCGTTCTCCGGAGGTGTGACGTGCGCGCCGTCCCGGTGGCGTTTGAGCGCACCGAGGATCTCGTGGGCCTTGTCCCAGGCCTCGGCCTCGGTGGGGGCGATGATCGGGCGGAAGGTGACCCAGATGCGGGGGTCGTCGGTGCGTCCGGCTGCCCGTGCACCGGCTCGGATCGCCGCGATCTGCTCGGCGGTCTGGGCGAGCGGCTCTCCCCAGAGGGCGTAGATGTCGGCCAGTGCGCTCCCGACGGCGAAGGCCTCGGGGGAGGACCCTCCGAAGGAGATCGGGATCGACCCGTTGACCGGCTTGAGGTCGCTGACCAGGTCATCGAACCGGTAGTACGGGCCGTTGTGACTCCAGGGCCCTTCCGTGCTCCAGGCCGCGCGCAGGATCTCGATGAACTCCGCCGTCCGTTCATAGCGCTCCGGCTTGGTGAGGTAGTCACCCTGACGCGCCTGCTCCGCGTTGTTGCCCCCGCTGATGATGTGCACGACGGCCCGGCCCTCACTGAGATGGTCCAGCGTTGCGAGCGCCTGGGCCGCCACCGTCGGATGGAAGATGTTCGGGCGTTGCGCCACGATGATCTTGATGCGGTCCGTGAGCTGGCTCAGTGCGCTGGCCACGCCGAAGGAGCTGGGACCCTTGGATCCGTAGGGGACCAGGGTGTAGTCGAAGCCGGCCTCCTCGAGGGCCTCGGCATACCGGCGCAGGAACGGCACCTCGATCGAACTGCCGGGCCGGGGGTAGAGGTCGGATGCATCGCGGACGTGGACCTGGCTGACGAATTCGACGCTCATGGGTTCCTCTTGTTCGGTGCGATGAGTGGCGGCGGGCGTGACCTGAATGCAGGAAACCCTGCGGTTCGCCGCATTCTCGGGAGTGGCATTCCCTGTTCACGAGCCTAGAGCGGCGTCTCTCGGAAAGTCCACTTCAGGGCCGATTGAATTCACGATGGCGAACCATCAGGAAGTCTGATGCAGACGATTCTCGCAGCAGATGTCAGGCTCTTATTCGGCTGTGCCGCGGGCGCGTGATCCAGTGAGCTCTCCGGCATGTCCCGGAATGCGTCCCGGCAAGGCCGAGAAGAATTCTTCGAGCGCGGTCAGGGCCATGCCTTCCAGGTCGATGTCGAGCCCGCGGCGAACCGCGAGGTTGACTCCGATCAGCCCCAGGTCGGGTAGATCGACACGGGGGATCAGGCCCTGGGGCGCCTTGCCGGCGGTGGGCAGCACCGCGACCCCGAGGCCTGCGCGGGCGGCAGCGATCACGCCGTCGAGACTCGTCGACTCCGCCGTGACACGCACCTGGCGGCCGGTGTCATGCAGGACGGTCAGGGCTCGCTGGCGCATCCCGCAGGGCTCGGCGTAGGCCACGAGCGAGAGCGGCTCGCCTGCGGAGGGCGGTTCCCACTGCGGGTGGGAGTACCAGCGCAGTTCGAGGGAGCCGATGGTCCGGCCGATGGTGTCGCCCGGGAATCCCAGCAGAATCGCCAGGTCGATGCTGCCTTTCGTGACGGCCTCGGTCATCTGCGTGGAACGGTCGATGTGGAACTGCAGCTGCCGCTGAGGGTAGGCGAGCTTGAGTGCGGAGAGCAGCTCGGGCAGGAGCTGGTCGGCGGCGGTCTCGGTGGACCCGATGACCACGGTGGTGCGGTTCGAGTCATCCAGGCGGGCGAGTGCCTCATCGTGGACCGCGAGGATCCTCCTCGCTTCCAGCAGCAGCAGCTCCCCGTCGGCGGTGAACCTGGTGTGGCGCCCGTCCCGCTCCACGAGCGTGCGCCGCAGGCGCTTCTCCAGCAGGCGCACATGCTGGCTGATGGTGGGCTGGCTGACGTGGAGCGCCGCTGCGGCACGACCGAATCCGCCACAGTCGGCAATAGCGAGAAGGCTGCGCAATTGGACCAGGTCTAGCGACGGACTCATGAGTAGTGTTCACGTCCTTTTTAATCGAAGGCCCATGCCTTCGATGGAATGCGCGACCGTCATCATAGGAATGATCGGGAGGGTATTCGCCTCAGTAGTTCCGGTTCGAGAAATCATATTTGCGAGCCTCGTGTTGTTCCGGGGTGGGAATCACGCCAGAACGTCTTGTACTTCCACGTCCTTTTCGGAGAGTGCTGCTGAGTCGGTCGTCTCGACCGGCCGATCGGCGTGCTGAGACCACTGTGACCAGGATGCTGGGTAGAGCGCGGCCTCATATCCGGCGATGGCCAGTGCAGCGATCTCGTGGGCGGCAGTGACGCCCGACCCGCAATAGGCCGCCACGGGTCCGCCGGCTGCCAGGCCGAGTCCCTCGAATCTGGCTCGGAGTTCGGATGGCGACTTGAAGAATCCATCGGCACCGATGTTCTCGCTGGTGGGCGCGCTGACCGCACCGGGGATGTGTCCCGCGCGCGGGTCGACCGGCTCGACCTCACCCAGGTAGCGTTCGCGAGCTCGGGCGTCGAGGAGTGTCCCATGCTGCGGGAACGCGGCGGCATCGTCGATCGAGAGCGTGGGCAGGTGGCCGTAGCTGAGAGTGACCGTGCCTCGCTGGACGACGGGGGTTCCTGCGACGAGCTCGCCCCCGGATCTGCGCCACCCGGCTAGGGCTCCGTCCAGGATGCGCACATCGGTCAGCCCGGCATGCCGCAGGAGCCACCAGGCGCGAGCGGCGGCGAGCCCAGAGCTGTCGTCGTAGACGACCACGGCGTCGCCGGGGTTGATGCCCCAGCGCCGGGCGGCTCCCTCGAGGTAGTCGACGGGCGGGATCGGATGGCGCCCTTCCGTCTTCGCCCCGTGCAGGGAGAGCTCGCTTTCGAGGTCGGCGTAGACCGCTCCGGGGATGTGGCCGGAGACGTAGTCCGCCTGACCGTTAGGCGCGGTCAGGCTCCAGCGCACGTCCAGAAGGCGCGGCGCATGGCCGTCGGCGATCAGCGTGCCCAGCTCGGCGGGGGTGATGAGGACGCTCATGCAGGCTTCCTTTGATGAGGGGTCTGGCCCGGGAGTGGCCAGCGATCGGAGAATGAGGTGGCCGGTGGCAGCGCACGCCGTAGGCGCGGATTCCCGGACCTGGCGGGCGCATGGGCCGCAGAGGCCTCACGCGGTCACGGCCAGCGGAGTGACTGCAAGGCCGGTGCCGAAGGAGTCGTCAGCCCTGGGGCAGACATCGCGCCGGCGCGGTCGGACGACGCGGGAGGCGCGGCCGGCACGCTGCAGCGGCGGCCAGGGAGGCCCTCGGGGTCTGCGGTGCGTGCGGCATGAAAAGTAGAGTATTTCGCTCGACAAGGGATGTCCAAGATGGCTCACGATGTGAGACCAAGGTCCTCAGTGTTCCGCCAGATCGCTGATACTCCAGCAGCATCGATGTCCGGATTGCGGACATGCGGCGGAGCGCTGCCTGGCGAGCACTGCGGTGGGCCGGGCGCGTCCGGCTCCGGCCGTCCGATGGTGATCCCGCACCTCCCCTCCAGATGCCCGCCTGTGGGACACTGGTCCTGTGGCCCCCCGCGCAGATGGACTTCTCAACCACGACCTCATGCCAGGCGAGAAAGGCCCGCAGGACGAATGCGGAGTCTTCGGAGTCTGGGCGCCTGGCGAAGAGGTCGCCAAGCTCGCCTACTTCGGCTTGTACGCCCTGCAGCACCGAGGTCAGGAATCAGCAGGAATCGCGACGTCCAACGGTGAGCAGATCCTGGTCTACAAGGACATGGGTCTGGTCTCGCAGGTGTTCGATGAGACCGCGCTGAACGCCCTGACCGGGCACCTCGCCGTGGGGCACTGCCGGTACTCCACCACTGGTGGAAACACCTGGGAGAACGCGCAGCCGACCCTGGGCGCCACTGCGAGCGGCACGGTCGCGCTGGGTCACAACGGCAACCTCACCAACACCCACGACCTGGTGAAGCTGGTCGCCGAGCGTTACGGTGAGCAGCGCCAGGGTGAGCTGGCCCGTGGGAACACGACGGACACCGCGCTGATCACCGCGCTGTTCGAAGGCGACGCCGACCACACCCTGGAGGCCACGGCGCTGGAGGTCCTGCCGCGTTTGCGCGGTGCTTTCAGCCTCGTCTTCATGGACGAGCGCACCCTCTATGCCGCGCGTGACCCGCAAGGGGTCCGCCCGCTAGTCCTGGGGCGGCTGGAGCGCGGCTGGGTGGTGGCCAGCGAGACCCCGGCCCTCGACATCGTGGGGGCGAGCTTCGTCCGCGAGATCGATCCGGGTGAGCTGATCCGCATCGACGCCAATGGCCTGACCTCGCACCGGTTCGCACCGGCCAAGCGGGCGGGGTGCGTGTTCGAGTACGTGTATCTGGCCCGTCCCGATACCAGCATCCGGGGCCGCTCGGTTCATTCCGCGCGGGTCGCCATGGGCCGGACCCTTGCGCGGGAGTACCCGGCTGAGGCCGATCTGGTCATCCCGGTCCCGGAGTCCGGGACGCCGGCTGCTGTCGGCTACGCGCAGGAGTCGGGCATCCCCTTCGGACAGGGGCTGACCAAGAACGCCTATGTCGGCCGCACGTTCATTCAGCCCTCGGACACGTTGCGGCAGCTGGGCATCCGGCTCAAGCTGAATCCGCTGCGCGAGGTCATCCGGGGTAAGCGCCTGGTCGTGGTGGACGATTCGATCGTGCGCGGCAACACGCAGCGCGCCCTGATCCGCATGCTGCGCGAGGCCGGGGCCGCCGAGGTCCACGTGCGGATCAGCTCGCCTCCGGTCAAATGGCCATGCTTCTATGGCATCGACTTCGCGTCCCGGGCCGAACTGATCGCCAACGGGCTCAGCCCGGCGGAGATCGGTGCCTCGCTGGGTGCGGACAGCCTCGGGTTCATCTCGGAGGACGGCATGATCGAGGCCACGGAGCAACGGCGCGATGAGTTGTGCACCGCGTGTTTCACGGGCGTGTACCCGATCGAGTTGCCACCGGCGGACCAGCTGGGCAAGGACCTGCTGGAGAAGCCTGGTCCACTGGGTGCTCCCGAGGACGGCCTCACCCACCTCAGTGTCGCCGCCGGTGGCGCGTCGGCGCTGAACCATCCGTGACACCGCAAGCAACCGCGACCCAGCCAGAAAGAGAATTCCGTGACTGAGAAGCCCGCATTGACCTATGCCGCGGCCGGGGTGGACACCGAGGCCGGCGACAAGGCCGTCGAGCTGATGAAGGACGCCGTCCGCAGGACGCACGGCCCCCGGGTGATCGGTGGCGTCGGCGGGTTCGCCGGTCTCTATGACCTCTCCGAGGTCAGTGCCTATCGCAAACCGCTGCTGGCGACCTCGACCGACGGTGTCGGAACCAAAGTGGCCATCGCCCAGGCGCTCGACATCCACGACACCATCGGATTCGACCTGGTCGGAATGGTCGTCGACGACATCGTCGTGGTCGGTGCCACACCGTTGTTCATGACGGACTACATCGCCACCGGCAAGGTCGTCCCGGAGCGGATCGCGGCCATCGTCCGGGGTATCGCCCAGGCTTGCGAGGTGGCGGGCACGGCGCTGGTGGGAGGTGAGACGGCCGAGCACCCGGGTCTGCTCGCACCCGACGAGTACGACGTCGCGGGCGCGGCCACCGGGGTCGTCGAAGCCGACTCTCTGCTCGGCCCCGACCGGGTGCGGCCCGGCGATGTGCTCATCGCTCTGGGTTCGTCCGGACTGCATTCGAACGGCTATTCGCTGGTCCGGGCCGTGATCGCTCAGGCGGGCTGGGCGCTGGAACGAGATGTCCCGGAGTTCGGCCGGACTCTGGGCGAGGAGTTGCTCACCCCGACGCGGGTCTATGCCGCGGATTGCCTCGCGATGGCTCACGACCCCGCGGCGCAGGTCCATGCATTCACGCACGTCACCGGCGGCGGGCTGGCCGCGAACCTGGCGCGCGTCCTGCCTTCCGGCGTGGTGGGAGTCGTGGACCGGGCTTCGTGGGAGGTCCCGGCGGTCTTCCGCGTTCTGCAGGGACTCGGGGCCGTTCCTCAGACTGATCTGGAGAACACGCTGAACCTGGGGATCGGAATGGTCGCCATCGTGGGTGAGGAGGGTGCCGACGCCGCGCTCAATGCCGCGCGGGCCCTGGGGATGTCCGCCTGGGTGCTGGGCGAGGTCGTCGCACTGACCGAAGAGCACCGCAATGCCCACCTGGTGGCAGGCACCAAGGGCGTGCAAGCCGGGGCAGTGCAGTTGACGGGCAGCTACCGCTGAAGCGGCGAGCACACCGGCGGACGTCGCTCCGGGCTGTGCCGCACCGAGGTGTGTCGCGACACGGCTCAGGTCACCGGTGTGCTGTCCACCGCTCGTCCGGTTCCTCGTCGTCATCGTGCCACCGAGGCTCGGTGGCCACAGGCGTCGAGGGTTCATGCCCGGTCAGCTCAGCCTCCAAGGCACGATAATCCGTGCTCGGGCTGTAGTACTTGAGTTCGCGAGCGACCTTGGTCTGCTTCGCCTTCTGACGGCCGCGGCCCATGGCTCCGACCCCCTCAACGTGGAAGCGGGGCGGCACCGTCCATCGACGCGCGGCCCCGGAGAGATTCAATGTGTGTTCGTGGCACCACGGTACATGGTCACCGGCACCTCCATCCACTTCTGGGCCGAACATTCGCGATCAGCGAAGTCGGAATGGCCTCGGCAGACGGATGTCCCTTGCCCGATCTGACCGGTACAGGGGGAGTTTTCGCCCGGCCCAGGCCTTTGGTCCATGTCGGGACGAGTCGGACAGGTACAGACTGGGACGATAGAGACACAAGGGCGCGCTGATCGACCTAGGAACTCCCGTCTGAGTCGGCTTGTCCTGGAGAGGTGACGACATGTCCGGGAACACCAGTGCGTCGGACGTCCTGTTGACGCCCGCTGAGGTGGCCAACCTGTTCCGCGTGGACCCCAAGACGGTGACCCGTTGGGCCAAAGCGGGAAAGCTGTCCTCGATCAGGACGCTGGGCGGGCACCGGCGTTACCGCGAATCAGAGGTACGTCACCTCCTGGCCGACGAGGACGTCACACGACTGCCGTCCGCCTGACGGCTCCAGCTCCGGTTCGGGGCGCGACGGGACTGCGTGAGCTGGTGCGTGCTCGCCCACATGATTCCCTGACCGCACTGAGGTCAGGAACGGCGCCGTAAGGTCGACCAGAGCACGGCCGCCGTGGTGGCGGCGCCTGCGGCAAACAGCACCTTGACGTTGCGCGCCCTCGATGGTGAGTCCGTCGGAAGTCCTTTGCCCGTGACGGCGTTCCCGGCGTCGGCGATCGCTTGGCGCGTGGCCCCGGCAGCGTCCGCAGCGAGGTGACGCGGATTGAGCCGGTCGGCGATCTCTTGCAGCGACTGCTCCAGGTCTGCCTGCGCGTTCCGTGCCCCGGGAGTGGGCCGACGTGCCTCTGGTGTGGTCATCGAGCTCAGCCTTCCTGTGTGCCGGGGGACGATGCTGCAGTGGTGCGGGCCTTGCTGGCCGCGTCTTTGATCTCAGTGGTGAACCGGTTGACGTTCTCCGCAGGATTAGGAACCTCATGACGGCCCAGGAGCCGGACTCCGCCCCAGGCCAGTGCTGCAACCAGAAGCAGCAACGCGGCTGCCGTCAGCAACGCGGCCAGCCACGGCGCCACGACGACGGCAAGACCCTGGTAGCCGGCGAACACCAGATAGGCGAGCGCGAAGATGCCGAGCAATCCGGCGGCGGTGAGCAAACCGATCCCGGCTGCGGATTCCTTGAGCTTGCGTTGCAGGTCCTTCTTGTAGGACGTGAGCTCGGCCTTGGCCAGTTCGACTGCGCTGTGGATCGCTCGGGTCAGCAGTCCACTCAGCGGCGTTCGCGATCTTGGTTCGGTCATGGGTGTCCTCCTGGGCCGTGGTTAGGTCAACTCAACCGCGCCGCGGCACATTCGGCAAACTGCCGCGGTGCGGGTGCTGGCCGGAGTGTGCGGGGACCGTCGTTGTGGGCTGGTCGTCAGCAGGGGCGGGCGAGTGCGATCCAGTGCTGCCCGAGATGGTGGCTCCGACCGGCGTCGATCCGGTGACC
The DNA here is from genome assembly GCA_015655615.1 of Actinomycetales bacterium. Classification (GTDB taxonomy): domain Bacteria; phylum Actinomycetota; class Actinomycetes; order Actinomycetales; family Cellulomonadaceae; genus Rarobacter. The sequence goes on along the minus strand of JAATES010000026.1, from coordinate 3,649 downwards.
TCACGATTTTCAGTCGTGCGCTCTACCAACTGAGCTACAGAGCCGAGACACGAATGCCCGGCATAGCCGGGCATCTGAGCCGAGCGACCCCGACGGGACTTGAACCCGCGACCTCCGCCGTGACAGGGCGGCGCGCTAACCAACTGCGCTACGGGGCCTGGTGACCGGGCGACGATCGGATCGTCGACCCTTCAGGCCTGTTCTCAGCGGCTCCCCGAAGGGCGTCGCGGTCGAACCTTGAAAATACTAGCGTACGTTCGGCACATCGCGGAATCGAGAATCGCTGACGGGGTGAGATGGCGATATTCGACATTTTCGAGCAACCACAGCCCTCGTCAGCGCGCCGTCCCGAACGAGACCTTCCGCTGGATCGACCGGTACCCGGGGGCGCTGACCGTCGCCGTGAGCACCACCTTCTTGTGACGGTACTTCGTGGTCACGCGCAGCTTCGTGCCGGTGGCCTTTGAGACCTTCTTCCCCGCGACGGTCCACCGGTAGCGCACCGTCACGGCGTGCTTGCGGGCAGCCTTCGTGACGACGGTGGAGGTGGCGCGCACGGTCGTGCCCACCGTGGCGCCTTTGCCCGCCTTCTTCGACCACCGCTTCACCCAGGCGCGGGGCAGCGACGACGTGACGGTGGTGACCGGCGGCTTGACGACGGGTGGCTTGACAAAAGGGGGTGTGACGGTCGGCGTCGCGACGACGACCACGGCCGTCGCCGTCGAGCGCGCAGTGCCCGGGCCCTCGAACCACGTGGCGCACAGCGAGCAGTCCGGCGGTCGCGAGGCGGTGACCTCGGCGGAGACCCGTTGGCCGACGTCCGCCGTTGTGAGCGCGAACGACGCGCCGTGGGCCCCCGGCACCGCCGTCGTCCCCCGGAACCATTGGTAGGCGTACGTGTACGTCGCCGCGCTCGGCCGCCAGGTCCCCGTCGTCGCCGTGAGCGTCTCGCCGGCCTTCGCCGTGCCGCTGACGCTCGGGGCGACGACGGCGAGCGGCGTCGTGTTGACGATCGTCATGGGTGCCGAGTCGATCGGCGGACCGTTGTAGGACCACGGCCCGTGGGGGACCGCACGGATCGAGATCTGCGAACCCCAGCCGTCGTCCATCGCGTCGAGCACATAGGTGGGACCGATCGCACCGTCGATGACGACCCCGTTGCTCAGCCACTGGAAGTCGGTGGTGACGGTCGGGTCGGCCCAACGCACCGTCGAGTGCCCGACGAGCGTGCGACCCCACTCCGGGCTGCCGGTGATCGCGACCCCGCCGCCGAGCTGGTCAAGCTCGAAGGTGAGCTGGTGAGTGCCCAGGTCGGAGTCCTTGGACGTCCATCGTGGTATGCCGAGCAGGCCCACGGAGCCGACGGCGAAGTCCGCTCCACCGAGGCCCGGCGTCGTGTTCGTGAGCCCGGCAGTGCCGAAGGAGAAGGTGTACCCATGGCTCGGGTCGACGAACCGGATCGCGTACAGGTGGTCCCAGGGTCCGTCGACGAGGTCGAAGGCGAAGGTGCCGGAGGCGTCGAGCGTCTGCACGGGGATGCTCGTGAGCCGTTGCCACCCGGACGGCAACCAGGTGCTCTCGTCGTTCTGCCACAGCTCCGCCTGCACGCCAGCGGTCGACTGGCCCTCGGGGGCCACGAGCCGGCCGCTGGACCGATAGGTGGGAAAGGTCGTGAGCAGTGCGTTCGAGCCGAGGTCGGTCGCCGTGCCAGCCGCCACGGTCACCTCTCCGACGCCCGTCAGCGTGTCCCCGGTGCACGAGCCGCCGGGCGGGACGCCCGGCGCGGTCCACCATCGGTCTCGTCCATAGCTGCACGGGCTCATGTCTGACCAGTAGGTGCCGAAGAACACGTGGTAGGCGCCCGGCGCGAGCCCGCCGATGCTGAAGCTACCGTCCGGCTGCGTCCACACCGGTCCGCTCGACGTCCCGCCGTCGAGGGTCTTCGCGGTGACCTGGACGGCACGGACGTCGTACCCGGGCGGCACGGTGACTGTGCCGGTGATCGACCCGGCGTCTTGCGCTTGGGCGACGCCGGCGGGGGCCGCCAGCACGACGACGAGCACGAGCGCGGCGAGCACGGCCGTCAGGCCGGTGCCTCGTGAGGAGTTTCGCATGCCCACATGGTCGGTCGCACGGTGGGCCGGGGTCATCGGGGTCGCTCCCTGAACTTTTGCGCCGGACCCGCCGTCGCGTCCTCGCCGCGCGCGGGACGTGACGTCTACCGTGGTGACATGGTCCAGGCATGGCCTCTGACGAGCCCAGTGCGCCCGCTCGTGGAGCGTGAGCACGAGGTCGCTGTGCTGGGCTCTCTGCTGGACGACGTCGTCGCCGGTCGCGGCCGCGCTGCCTGGCTCCTCGGGCCTGCCGGCGCAGGCAAGACCGCCCTGCTGCGCGGCCTCACCGCGATGGCCGAGGAACGCGGCGTCCGGACCTGGGCGGCGTCAGCGGGTCAGCTGGAGTCGCGCCTGCCGTTCGGGGTGGTGCGCCGGCTCCTGGACCGTGCGGTGCGCGGGCTCGGGCGAGACCGGCTCGCAGCGCTCGAGGAGGGACCGGCGAGGCTCGCGCTGGCGCACCTGTGGTCGGTGCGCTCGCAGGCGGCGACCGGAGCGGACCTGGAACCGGTCCGTCGACCTCATGACGGTCTCCTGCAGGGCGACATGCTGCACAGCCTCGGCTGGCTGCTCGAAGAGCTCGTCGGGAGGTCGCCGCACGTGCTCGCCGTCGACGACGCGCAGTGGGCGGACGAGGAGTCGTTGACCTTCCTCGCCTCGCTGCGCGAGCGGCTCGAGGGGCTGGCGGTGCTGGTCGTCGTCACCGCGCGCGGCGAGGCCGTCGACCGGTCCGCCGCGCTCGCCACGCTGTTGGCGGACCGGGACACGGTGGTGCTGCGACCGGCGCTCCTGACGACGCCGGGGATCCGTGCGCTGCTCAGCCAGGTCTGGCAGCGCGTGCCCGCCGACACCGCGGACGCGGTACGGGAGGTCACCGGGGGCAACCCGTTCCTCGTCCTCGCGCTTGCCGAGATGGTCGCGGGCGACGCGACGTCACAGGACGAGCACCCCGTCGCGCCCCACGAAGTCCGCGACATCGTGCCCGCGACGGTGACCGACCTCGTGGTGGCCCGGCTGGCCGACCTCTCCCCGGCCGAGAACTCGCTGAGCCGCGCGCTCGCGGTGCTCGACACAGCCGACCTCGCGACGACGGCCGCGCTCGCCGATCTGGACCTCGAGACTGCTGCGGGCGCTGCGGACCGGTTACGACGTGCAGGTCTGCTCGCCGAGGGGTCGACCCTCGCCTTCCGGCACGCGCTGCTGCGCTCGGCGGTCGAGGCTGTCGTCGGCACCGACACCGTGGCCCAGCTGCACCGACGAGCGGCACGGCTGCTCGCGGACGGGGTCGAGGTCCGCGTGCCTGGCGCGCCTGAGACGGGCCCCCTGGGCGTCCGCAGCGACGTCGCCGGCGCGGCGGCGCACCTGCTGGCAGCCCCGGGAACGGGCGACGTGTGGGCGGTGGCGGTGCTGCGCCGGGCGGCGGCCGAGGCGATGGCCTGCGCCGCGCCGCGCTCCGCGGTTGCGCTCCTGTCCCGCGCGGTCGAGGAACCAGCGGGTCCCGCCGACCTGCCGGAGCTCTTGCTCGCTCTGGGTCAGGC
>JAATES010000368.1 GCA_015655615.1 Actinomycetales bacterium | reverse complement strand
CGCTCAAGTACACAAGGAGCATCGCATGGCCGACGAACCCGCCGTTCGCCGAACTCTCAACGAGGCGGCGGCAAGGCAACTTGCCAACGCCACCAAGACAAGGGCGCAGTGGTCCGGCATCACGCCGCGCTGGCTGGTTTCCTTCCTGCCCTGGACCCCGGTGGAAGCCGGCATCTACCGCCTCAACCGCGTGAAGGAAGACCATGGCGACATCAGCGCCGAAGTTGAATGCTCGCCGCGCCGCGACCAGGATCCGGATCTGCCGGAGACCTTCGTCGAATATGAGGATGCGCCGCGTGAATATTCATCGATGAGCGCACTGAGGAATCCCGCCGTGATGACGCCGAGAAGCACCACGACGACGGCCTAGAAGCGACGCTGACCGTGCCGGTTCTGCACGGTCAGCAGGACCATGGAAGCGAGTCCCACCACGACTCCACCACAGATCAGCGGCGTCCCGAACAGCAGATAGAGCGCCACGGCACCGCCGATGACCTCAGCGACGTCCGTGGCCGCAGCGACGACCTCGGCCTGGGCCCAGAAGGCCAGGCGACCCGGGCGGTTGAGTCGCTGACCCAGGAGCTCGGGCAGGCTGCGCCCGGTGACGAGCCCCAGCTTGGCGGAACGGTACTGCACGTGCACCGCGATCAGGCAGGCGACGACCAGTAACCACACCAGCAGGTAGCCGTAACGGGCGCCCGCCGTGATATTGGCGGCAACGTTGCCCGGATCGACGTAGGCGATCGCCGCGACCAAGGCAGGGCCCCAAAGCCCCAGGCCGCGGCCCGGACTGCGCACTCGGACCGCTACGGCTTGCCTGCCGGGCGACGAGCAGGGCTGATCGGAGCCGGGGTCGACAGCCACAAGACTCCTCCGAGCAAGAGTTCGAGTATCCGCACTTATTTCTTCGACAAATCTATATCATGTGTCGACGACGTGGGTGCTCGAGCCTCAGCTACGCCGGATCAGCCTCACACGTTGAACCCGAGCGCCCGTAACTGGTCACGGCCATCCGGGGTGATCTGTTCGGGACCCCACGGCGGCATCCACACCCAGTTGATCGAGACGTCTGAGACGATCGAGCCGAGAGCCTCCCTGGCTTGTTCCTCGATCACATCCGTCAGAGGACAGGCCGCCGAGGTCAACGTCATGTCGAGGAGCGCACGGTTCTCGGCGTCGACATCCAGGCCGTAGACCAGGCCCAGATCGACCACGTTGATGCCCAGTTCGGGGTCGATGACGTCCTTCAACGCCTCCTCGACGTCGAGCAGGGAGGCTCTCGCAGTATCGGTGAGCTCGGGAGACTGCGTCGGTGCGGGGGGTTTCTCCGTCATGATGTCCTCTCGGGGGCGAATACTGCCTTCAATGAGCTGTCGCGCAATGCCGCCCAGCCGAGCAACGCGCACTTGATCCGCGCAGGGAACACAGACACGCCCACGAAGGCCGCCGCGTCGCCCAGCTGGTCGGTCTCGGACTCCGTCAGTCCTTTGCCGCGTGAGTCCATGAGGTCACGGAACAGACCGGCGATCTGGTCGGCCTCGGCAAGAGTGCGGCCCGTGACCAGTTCCGTCATCACGGACAACGACGCCTGCGAGATGCTGCAGCCCTGCCCCTCCCAGGACAGCGCCGCAATGCGGTCCTCACCGTTCTGCTGGTCCACGACCAAGCGCAACGTGACCTCGTCACCGCACACCGGATTCACCTGATGCGATTCCCCGCTCCTCGACTCAACGTCCGGCTCACGCAATCCCCGTCCGTGAGGTGCCCGGGCGTGGTCGAGGATCACCTGCTGATACAGATCTCGCATGCTCATGGCCGAGCCATCCCGAAGAACGACCTCACGCCAGCCAACGACTCCCGGAACGCGGTGACGTCGGAGACATCGGTGTACACCTGGGCGGAGGCCCGAACGGATGCGGCCACGCCCAGCCTGCGATGCAGGGGCTGCGCACAATGATGCCCGACGCGCACGGCGATCCCGGCATCGTCCAGCAACTGCCCGACGTCGTGCGCATGCACACCGTCGACCACGAACGAGACCACGGCGATGCGCTCCTCCGGGGTGGCAGGCCCCAGGATACGGACCCCGGGGATCTCGCCGATCCGGAGCAGCTCGGTTGTCAGCTCGGCCTCGTGATCGGCCACCTGGTCCATGCCGAGCTCGCCGAGGTAGTCCGCGGCGGCGCCCAGCGCGACGGCCTGAGCGACCGGCGGCGTCCCCGCTTCGAATCGCTGCGGAGGAGCGGCGTAGGTCGCCTCGGACATCGTCACGACCTCGACCATCGAGCCGCCGGTGAGGAATGGGGGCAGGTCCGCCAACAGCTCACGACGACCGTAGAGCACGCCGACGCCCGTCGGGCCGAGCATCTTGTGGCCGGAGAAGGCCGCGAAGTCGACACCGAGGGCATGGAGGTCCACCGCCAGGTGCGGCACGGACTGACAGGCGTCCAGAACGACCAGAGCACCGACCTCACGGGCGCGCGCGACCAGCGGGGCCACGGGGGTGATGGCTCCGGTGACGTTCGACACCTGGGTGAAAGCCAGCACCCGAGTACGGTCGGTCACCACTGCCCCGGCCTCCTCGACCCGGATGCGGCCGTCGTCTGCCACCGGCAGCCAGCGCAAGACGGCCCCGGTACGTGCAGCCAGCTCTTGCCACGGCACCAGGTTCGCGTGGTGCTCGGCCTCGGTCACCACGATCTCGTCCCCCGGGGCCAGTGCGAAGCGTCGAGCAGCCGCGCCACCGCGCCCAGCGGTCGCGTTCGAGATCGCGTAGGCGAGGAGGTTCAGCGACGCCGTCGCGCCACTCGTCCAGATGATCTCGCCGGCGTCGGCTCCGACGAACTGCGCGACGCTCGCCCGCGCGTGCTCGAAGGCTTCCGTGGCCTCTTCCGCGAGCTGGTGTGCACCTCGGTGCACGGCGGCATTGCGCTGGAGGTAGAAGTCCTG
>JAATES010000177.1 GCA_015655615.1 Actinomycetales bacterium | reverse complement strand
GCGGGTGATCACCATGAATGCCACCACCCGCCCGCGACGCCACCGCCGTCCGGCACTCGGGACTCATTGGGACCGAATCCCGCAGGGTCGTACATTGGGGACATCGTGACTTCACCTGACCTCCCCGCCTCGCCGGACCACAGCACGGGTCCGGCCACCGGTGCGCACCGCGGCGCTCATGGCAGTGCGCGCCGCACCGACCCGCAGATCCTCCCGGTCACCGGCGCATGGCGCTACGGCGACCCTCTGGGAGGACGCCAGTTCCGAGATCTCGGCCCCCTGTCACTCGAGGGCGGCGGGAGCCTCCCCGGAGTCCGCATGGCCTTTGAGACCTGGGGCACGCTCAACCCAGACCACAGCAATGCGGTGCTCGTGCTGCATGCCCTCACCGGTGACAGTCATGTGCGCGGTCCCGCCGGACCCGGCCACGCCTCGCCTGGTTGGTGGGAGGAGATGGTGGGGCCGGGCTGCCCGATCGACACCGACCGGTACTTCGTCGTCGCCCCGAATGTGCTGGGAGGGTGCCAGGGCAGCACCGGACCATCCTCGCCGGACCCGACTGGCCGGCCGTGGGGCGGTCGGTTCCCCCGGATCACGGTGCGGGACCAGGTGGCCGCCGAGGTGGCCCTGACCCGCGCCCTGGGCCTGGACCGCTGGGAATTCGTCGTCGGCGCCTCGATGGGCGGCCTGCGCGTCCTCGAATGGGGGGTGATGGGCCCCGAAGCAGGAATCGGCGTCAGATCCCTCGGGATCATCGCCTGCTCACCGCAGTTCTCGGGTGATCAGATCGCCTGGTCGCACCCGCAGATAGCCGCCATCAGAGCCGATCCGCACTACCGCGGCGGCGACTACTACGACCAGCCCCCTGGCGCGGGTCCCCACGTGGGCCTGGGCATCGCCCGGCAGATCGCGCATGTCACCTACCGCAGCGCTCAAGAGCTCGACGACCGCTTCGGCCGTGTGCCGCAAGGCGCCGAGGAGCCACTCCACGGCGGACGGTTCTCCGTCCAGTCCTATCTGGACCACCACGCCAACAAACTGGCTCTCCGGTTCGACGCGAACAGCTACCTCGTGCTGACCGAGTCCATGCTCACTCATGACATCGGGCGGGATCGCGGGGGTGTGGCGACCGCCTTACGCGGGATCTCCGCTCGGGCTCTGGTCGTGGGAGTCGATTCCGACAGGCTCTTCCTGCCCGGCGAGTCGCAGTCCATGGCCCGTTTCCTCCCCGGTGCCGATCAGGTGCGCATTCTCCGGTCCGCACACGGGCATGACGGCTTTCTGATCGAGTTCGACCAGCTGGGACCGCTGGTCACCGACTTCCTGCGTTCACTAGGCTCGGATGCGGACACTCCGACGCCTCCCGCAACGGACCGCCACACCCCCTGACCCACTTGGAGGATCCCGTGCCCGTCGATGTCGCAGAGTTGCGCACGGCCCTGGCGCGCCAGTGGTCTGCGCTCTTCACCTGGCTCGAGCCGTGGGGAGACGACCTCGCTGGTCGTGCCGGCGAGGCGAGTGCCCTTCCGGGCTGGACCAACGGTGAGCTCGTGGCGCATCTGGGGCGATCGATGCAGGCCCTCACCGTCTGCGTGCCGGCACCGCCAGGAACTGTTCCCCTGGCCCTCGCCGAGTACCTGGGCACCTACCCGCAGCGTGCGGTGGAGATCACTGAGGCCACCCGGGCCCTGGCAGCCCGGATCGCAGCGCATCCCCTCGACGAGGTGGACCGGCTGGCTCGCGAGGCCATCGCCCGAGTGGAGGGATTGGAGAAGGAGGCGGTCCCCTCCGGTGCCCATCGCCTTGTGGACCCTGGAGCCCTGGTCGTCCAGGCTCGGCGTGGTCCCGTCACCCTCCGCGACATGGTGGTCTCACGGTTGATCGAACTGGTGGTGCACGCACACGACCTCATCCGGTCCCTGCGGCTACCGACGCCCTCGTCCGGTCAGGAGGGGCTAGATCTGGGAGGGCCCCTCGATGCGTCGGCACAGCAGATCGTCGCTGATGAGCTGCTCGCCATCGTGATAGTCCGTGGTGGCTGGAGCCTCCAGGTCGCCGAACCCGCGCTCTGGATAGACCTGGCCACCGGACGCCGGCCCTACGATGTGGATCTGCTCGCACAGGCCGTTCAGGCGAACTACGCCTCTGACGGCGTCCCGGACCTGGGCAGAATGCTGCCCTTGCTATGACCGCCATCTGGCGGCCCGATGTCCTGGGTGATCCCTTCGAGCAACAGACCCTTGCTCTCGCCGCCGACGATGAGGGCCCGGTCACGGCCACGCTCGTGCGCCGACGGCTCTCCAGCAGGCGCCAGCCGATCAGGGCGGTGCTGTACCTCCATGGCTGGTCGGACTATTTCTTCCAGAAGCACCTCGCGGAGTACTGGGTCCGGACCGGTGCGGCGTTCTATGCGGTCGACCTCCGCAAGTACGGGCGCAGCCTGCACGAGGGTCAGACTCCAGGCTTCACCACCACGCTGACCGTCTACGACGAGGACATCGCCGCCGCGCTGGCGGCCATCCGAGCAGAGCTTCCCGCCAGCGCCTCCGTCATGCTCATGGGGCACTCCACCGGTGGGCTGATCGCCAGCCTCTGGGCCCATCGCCACCCCGGTGAGGCGGACGGCCTGGTCCTGAACAGCCCCTGGCTCGAATCGCAAGGATCGGCGCTGCTGCGCAACGTCTCGATGCCCGGCCTGCGCCAGATGGCCCGGCTCAGTCCGATGCAAGTGCTGCCCAACGTCGACCTCGGCTTCTACTCGCGTACCGTCGACAAAGCCACCGGGGGTGAATGGGAATACGACCCGCGATGGCGCCCCACCCCCAGCTTCCCGGCACGGGCAGCATGGCTCAGTGCCATCATGCAGGGACATGCCGAGGTGGCCGCGGGGCTGCAGATCGGTGCGCCGGTCCTGGTCCTGGCCTCCGCTCGGACCAGATTCGGCGCCCGGTGGAGCGAGCAGATGCGCACCGCGGACGTTGTTCTGGAGACCGATCAGATCTCGGCACGTGCCGTACGGCTGGGCCCCGTGGTCACGGTCGTCCGCATCGACGGCGGCTTACACGACCTCGTGCTCTCCGCACCGCCGGTACGCGAGCATGTCTTCGCAGAGATCACGCGCTGGGCCGCAGCCTATGGGTGGTCACAGGCCTGACGGCCCCGTTCGCAACATGCCGCTATGTCGGGCCGGACTGCCCGAAGAGCTCGATCCAGGCCTCCGCCAACGTCGGGCCGTTCTCTCCGAAGCGCCAGGCCTCCCAGCCGTCGATGTGGGCCATGGACCCAGAGACCGCGAGCGCGGCCCGCGAGGGATTCCGAAACCTCGCGCCTCCAGGGATCTCGATCACGCCACTGGGGTCCAGCAAGGCTTCGAAACGCTCGCCGCGGCGTTCCCGCGTCCACACCACGCTCACCGGCTCGTCCAGCTCTGCGCCCAGCAGTCGCAGGTCCCGGAAGATCGGCTCATCTGCGGGAGATCCTGCGAACTGTTCGGTCGGAATGCCCGTGAGCGCGGCCTGCAATGCCGCACTTCGCTGCGCCAGGGGGCGCGACTGCGGGTTCCCCCGATCGGGATCCCGTCTCGGCAGGACCGTGCGCGGAAGAGGCCTTGCCTGGTGCTGCATCGCGCCCAGCCGGAGTGGGGTGGTCGCCGTCAGAGGTTCTGATCTGCGGGGGGCTGCCCGGTGCGGCGCGATCACGGGCTCCGGAGCTGCCGCGGCGTCTGGCTCGGGCGCCGCGTCTGGCTCGGGCGCCGCGGCAGGCGAGGCCGCCTGCCGGCGCGGATCGGACAGATCTGCCGTCATCCGGGCGATGGCGTCCCCCGGCAGCGTCAGCGCCTCGACAGCGCCACCGGCGAGTCCGAGGAACCGTAGCGCGTCCTGGACGGCACCGTCGATGCCGCCGCAGATCATGACCAGTCGGAGCTCTGTGCCGCGCGGGATCGCACGGGCACCGGCGACGCTGCCAGCCAGTGCCATCGCTCGCAGCAAGGTGTGCTGATCGAGCAGCTCTGCCACGACGACGAGGACTCTATGCCCGGACTCCTCCAGCGCCAGCAACGCCGGAAGGCTCGCTGTACCGTCGTCCACGGGCCGCACGGAGACGGGCTCCAGGGCGAGGTGCTCCCGGAGCAGCGCGCTCACATCGCGAATGAGGGCCGACGGAGGCTGCGCCCCATCAAGCTCCGGCCTGCCGGGACCGGCGGGCTTGTCGCCGTGGGGGGCCATTCCAGCATGCTACGGCTCGGATCTTGATCCCGAAAGTGGTGCGGAGGGCTCCGTCCGGTCGAGTGCCGCCAGTTCGGCCTCCACCCGGGCGATCTTGCCGTCGAGCTCACCGGTGTGACCAGGACGGATATCAGCCTTGACCACCAGCGACACCCGATGCCCGCCTTCGCCCACCGCCTCGGTCGCACGGCGGATCACGTCGAGGCACTCGTC
>JAATES010000235.1 GCA_015655615.1 Actinomycetales bacterium | reverse complement strand
CGGGCCGCGCTGTTTTCATCCACGATCTACTGGAAGACTACGCGCACATCGTGGATGCCATGGACACCGTCCGGACCTTGGTGGAGAAGTACCGGCCCGAGCACAGTCACGGCTGAGTTGCCGGTGGCTCGGTGTGTCTGACACCCGGACTAAACTCGACTAGTGCCCGACCCAGCGACCTACCGACCCGCGCCAGGGTCCATACCGGTCGAGCCGGGCGTCTACCGGTTCCGGGACCCGCATAACCGGGTCATCTACGTCGGTAAGGCCAGGAGCCTGCGCAGCAGGCTGACCTCCTACTTCCAGGATCTGTCGGCCCTGCATCCGCGTACCCGTCAGATGGTCACCACCGCCGCCAAGGTCGAGTGGACGGTCGTAGGCACCGAGGTCGAGGCACTGCAGCTCGAATACAACTGGATCAAAGAGTTCGACCCACGCTTCAACGTGCGCTACCGCGATGACAAGTCCTATCCGGTACTGGCGGTGACGCTGAACGAGGAATATCCGCGGCTGTTTGTCTACCGCGGTCCGCGCCGCAAGGGGGTGCGCTACTTCGGTCCGTATTCGCATGCCTGGGCTATTCGGGAGACCCTCGATCTGCTCACCCGGGTGTTCCCGGCTCGCACCTGTTCGGCCGGAGTTTTCAAGCGGCACAACCAGATCGGTCGACCCTGCCTGTTGTGTTACATCGACAAGTGTTCGGCACCCTGTGTCGGTCGGGTGAGCGCCGAGGAGCACCGCAAGATTGTCGAGGACTTCTGCGACTTCCTGTCCGGCAAGACTGACCGGTTCGCCCGCGAGATCGAGACCCGGATGACGGCGGCCGCCGAGGATCTCGACTTCGAGAAGGCGGCACGACTGCGTGACGACCTCTCCGCGTTGCGCCGAGTGCTGGAGAAGCAGGCCGTGGTGTTCGGAGACGGAACCGACGCCGACGTGGTGTCCTTCGCCGGCGACGAACTCGAGGCCGCGGTGCAGGTGTTCCATGTTCGCGGCGGTCGCGTCCGCGGACAGCGGGGCTGGGTGGTCGAGAAGGCAGGCGAACCCGGTGATTCCGAACAGTCGGTGGAAGCCCAACTGGTAGAGCAGTTTCTCACCCAGTTCTACGGTGATCAAGCCGAACTGGGCAGCGCCATGAGTTCGGAGTCGGTGGACGAGAGCACCAATCCGGTACCGCGTGAGGTGCTGGTGCCGCGGCTACCCGCCGATTCCGCGGAGTTGGTCGAATGGTTGTCGGCACTGCGCGGCTCCCGGGTCGAGTTGCGGGTACCGCGCCGCGGCGACAAAAAAGCGCTGGCAGAGACCGTGCACCGCAATGCAATCGATGCGCTGCAACAGCACAAGCTCAGGCGCGCAGGCGATTTCAACGCCAGATCGGCTGCGCTGCAGAGCATCCAGGATGTACTCGGACTGCAGGACGCGCCGCTGAGAATCGAATGCGTCGACATCAGTCACGTGCAGGGCACCGACGTGGTGGCCTCGCTGGTGGTCTTCGAGGACGGGCTGCCGCGCAAGTCTGACTACCGACACTATTCCATCAAGGAGGCCGCCGGTGATGGCCGCTCCGATGACGTCGCCTCGATCGCCGAGGTGACCCGGCGTCGGTTCTGGCGTCACGTCCAGGACGCCGCAGTTCCCGACGCTGCGCATCCCGAAGAGATTGCACCCGAAGGTAAATCAAGGAGATTTGCCTATCCGCCCAACCTCTACGTCGTCGATGGCGGCGCACCTCAGGTCAACGCCGCGCAACGGGTGCTCGACGAGTTGGGTGTGACCGATATCGCTGTCATAGGTTTGGCAAAGCGGCTCGAAGAAGTATGGGTGCCCGCCGAACCCGATCCGGTGATCATGCCGCGCAACAGTGAAGGGCTCTACCTGTTGCAGCGGGTGCGCGATGAGGCGCACCGGTTCGCCATCACCTTCCACCGCAGCAAACGCTCGAAGCGGATGACGGCGTCGGCGTTGGACTCCGTACCCGGCCTGGGCGAGCACCGTCGCAAGGCATTGGTGACACACTTTGGTTCGGTGGCCAAGCTCAAGCAGGCATCCGTGGAGGAGTTGACCGAGGTACCCGGCATCGGGGTGGCGACCGCAGCGGCGGTGCTCGCGGCACTCGGGGTGGCTGCGGACCCGTCGGGTTCGGCGAGCGGTGTGGTTCCGCGAGCGCGAGGCCCGGTGGCTACGGACCCGTCGGGTTCGGCGAGCGGTGTGGTTCCGCGAGCGCGAGGCCCGGTGGCTACGGACCCGTCGGGTTCGGCG